>JAAYZO010000711.1 GCA_012514865.1 Lentisphaerota bacterium
CATCGCGATGCTCTGCGGCCTGCTTCTCGGAGCGGGCTGCATCAGTCGCACCACCTCGCGCGTCCGCCGTACCGGCGAGGTGCTGCGCGGCGGCGCCGATGCCGACGGCCGGGTGGTGACGCGCGACGTCATCTGGTTCTGGGAGCCGGAATTCCGCCGGCGCTGACCGCGTATGAAAGATCGCGTCGTTGCGTGCGTTGTTCTGTCGCAGACTTTCAGCCTGCCATGCGAAACGGTCCATTTCCCAGGGCGTTGCCCTGGGCTGACGAATGATGCCCTTTCAGGGCGCCAGAACCCTGGTCCGCAGGGTGGCGCCACGAGCGATCGTTCGCCTTGTTGTCCCCGGCGCCCGCGGCCGCCGGGGAGTTGGCTGTAGCGGCCCTCCGGCGTGCCGTCGAGCGGGGTGCATCATGCGAGGTCTATCTCGAGCGGCCGGGCTGCGGCGTCTGACGCGGCGTCAGGCTGTGACGCTGCTGGTGGTCGTGGCCGGCGTCCTGGTGCTGCGCCTCTGGCGTGCCGACCCGGCCGGTGCCGGCGGTGTCCCGCCGCGGCCAGTGCCGGTGCCCCCGACGGCCACCACCGCCGCCCCGGCCGACCGCGCCGGCGCTGAAGACGCCCTCGCGCGGGCCTTCCGCGAGCGCCGCGACGACGTCCAGGTGCGCGGCGAGGGCGAGGTCGTCAAGGTCCTCGCCGATGACCACGACGGCAGCCGCCACCAGCGCTTCCTGCTGCGGCTCGCCTCCGGGCAGACCCTCCTGGTCGCCCACAACATCGACCTGGCGCCGCGCCTGCCCGGCCTGGCCGCCGGCGACCGCGTCGGCTTCAGCGGCGAGTACGTCTGGAACCACCAGGGCGGCCTGGTGCACTGGACGCACCACGACCCGGCCGGTCGCCACGAGGGCGGCTGGCTCGAGTACCAGGGCCAGCGCTACCAGTGACCCCGCGCGCCGCACCCGTCCCGGCGCACCCGTCCCGGCGCACCCGTCCCGGCGCACCCGTCCCGGCGCACCCGTCCCGGCGCGGACGGCCGCGGCACGGGCAAGGCTCAGGCGGCGGAGAGACGCCGCAGGCGGATGACGACCTCGCACATCGAGCGGATGGTGTGGTAGCAGATCTTCCACTGGTGGCCCATGTAGTCCCAGAGGACGGTCCCGTCGCGGTCGAGGAGGGGGAACCACTCGCCCTGCTCCCAGTGGATCATGTGGTTGAAGACGAAGTCGTGGACATTCCTGAAGGCATCGAGGTAGCGCTCGTCGCCGGTCAGCTCGAAGGCATCGAGGAAGCCGATGAGGGCCTCGGCCTGCTGCCAGAACTCCTTGGTGAACTCGGTCGGCCCGGCGTCGCGGTCGCCCTCGGTGAAGAGTCCGCCGAACTCGGTGTCGAGGCCGTGGCGGAGGGTGTGCTCGGCGATGGGTGCGACCCGCGGCAGGCCCTCGGCGCGGTCGCGGCCGAGGACGTCGAGGCTGTGCAGGTAGAGCCATGCCAGCTCGATGTTGTGGCCGTAGGAGGTGATCGTCACCGGCTTGCCGGCCGGCTCGAAGCGGTCGCTGCCCCAGAGTGTCCCGAGCTGGAGGTTCGGCAGGGGCGTCCAGTCGGCGCTGGTCATGCTGATGCCGGTGCCGGTGGCGGGGTCGACCAGGCGGGTGAAGATCAGCTCGGTGATCTGCTCGAGGCCGCGGCGGTGCCAGGGGCTGCCGGTCAGCTCCAGCAGCGCCGTGAAGCCCTCGAGGAGGTGCATGTGCACATCGAGCGACTTGTGCACGACGCCGTCGGCGCGGACCGCGTCGACCGTCCACTCGCGCGTGAAGTGCTCGAGGAAGCCGCCGTGGCGGTGGTCGGCGGCGCGGCTGCTGACGAGGTCGTAGAGGCCCTCGGCGCGGCTGCGGCAGGCCGGGCAGCCCAGGGCCATCGCCAGTTCGCTGTAGGCGTAGATCAGGAAGGCATGGCCGTAGAGGACCTTGCGGTCGTCGCGCCAGGCGCCGTCGGACGCGGTGATCCAGACATAGCCGTCGTGCTCCGGGTCGCGGAAGGCCTTCTCGAGGAACGCCACGCCCTGCCGTAGCCAGTCCTCCCAGCCGGGCCAGGTCCAGCCCAGGCGCGCCGCGTGCGCCAGGGTCACCAGGCAGCGGGCCTGGCAGAGGAGGGTCTTCTCGGTGACGGCGGTGCGTCGGCCGTCGCGGTCGTAGTTGGTATGGAAGCCGCCGTGGCGGGGCTCCGGGGCGCGGGCGATCCAGAAGGGCAGCAGGCGCTGTCGGAGGTAGTCATCGGTGCGGCGCAGGCAGTCGTCGAGCATGGTTCCTGGGCCCTCCCGGCGGTCACGGCGCGGCGCCGGTCCGGTTCACGCGCCTCGGCGCTCTGCCGCGTTGTGCCGGCCGCGCCTCACTGCGCCAGGTCGTGCCGTTCGCGTATCTGGCGGGCGCGCCGGCGGGCGTCTTCGGCGGTCGGCAGTTCGAGGTCGGCGTAGTACTCGTAGAGGGTCGCGGCGGTCGAGAGGTCGTTCTTGCGTCCGCTGATCTCGAGGAGGCGTGCCGCGTCGTAGACGCTGCGGGCGAGGTAGAGGTAGTCGCGTCGGCGGTTCTGTCGGCGGTCCTGCTCGTACTGGTAGAAGATATCGAGGTAGGACTTGATGGCGCGGCTGTAGTCGCCGGCCTGTTCGTGGCACTTGGCGAGGCGGTAGGTGGCGATTTCCCAGAGGTCGGCGGGGGTACTGCGGGCTTCGGTGAGGGCGGTGAAGCACTGGATGGCCTCGTCGAGGCGGGCCTTGTCGACGCCGGCCAGGGCGTAGAGCATCTCGCCGCGGCGGCCCTGGGCCGCGATGCCGAGGCGAGTCTCGCCGGCCAGGTCGCGGGCGCGGGCGAAGTGCTCGAGGGCCTTCTCGTACTGGTCTTGCCGGGCCAGGGTGTCGCCATAGAGGAACTCGGCGCGGGCGAGGACATCGGCTTTGGGCTTGGGGTTGTCCATGGCCAGGATCTGGTCGAGCAGGACGAGGGCCGAATCGAGCTGCTCGAGGCGGTACGAGCAGCGCGCCGCTTCGTAGAGGGCCACCGGCGCCAGCGCCGACTGCGGGTGCTTGCTCGCCAGCATCGAGAAGCAGCCCTTGGCCTGCTCGAAGTCGCCGCGGTTGGCGTGGTGGTCGCCGAGCTGGAGCATGATGTCCGGGGCCAGGGGCAGGGCGCTGAACTTCTCGAGGAAGGCCTCGCCATCGGCGACGGCCTTGTCGTACTCGGCCCGCATGAAGTACATCACGGTGCGGTGGTAGAGCGCGTCCGGGTAGAGCTCGGCGGCGGGGTGGCTGTCGATGACCGTCGTGAGCGCCAGCACGGCGCCGTCCGAATCGCCGGCACCGAGGGCGGCCTCGTAGGCCTCCATGAGGGCCCGCGGCACGCTCGCGGCGCCGGGATGCTGTTCGGTGAAGGCCCAGAGCTCCGCGAAGGCCGCCTGGAACTCCTCGCGGCTGCCGGCGCTGCGGCGCAGTGCCATGGCGCGCTCGAGCCGCGCGGTCTCGAGCTGCGGGCTCTGCGGGAACTCGGCGATGAAACGCGCGTAGGCGGCCGCCGACTCGGCGAAGCTCTTCAGCTCGAACAGGGCGCGGGCCTGACGGAAGCGCGCCTCTTCCCCGAAGGCGGTCTCGCGGTAGCGCTCGCAGACGGCGCCGTAGTTGGCGGCGGCGGCGGCGTAGTCGCCGAGGGCGAAGGCGGTCTCGGCGGCCAGGAGCACCGCCTGGGCCTTCTCGGTGGCGCTGCTGCCGTAGGCCTCGGCCTCGAGGTAGGCCTTGACGGCCTGCTCGGGCACGCCGGCCTCCTTCAGACACCCGGCACGGCTGATGGCGGCGCGGTAGCGGTAGGCCGGCGAGGCGCCGGGGTGTGCCATGACATCGGCGAAGTAGGCCACCGCGGTGGCGGCGTTGTTGGTCTGGCGCAGGAGTTCGCCCAGGCGTATGAGGACCGGCACGCTCTCGGGCCGGCGCGGGTAGTCGCGCTTGAAGCGCTCGAGGCTGTCGATGGCCTGGGGCAGGCGCTGCAGCGCGATCTGAGCCTCGGCCGTGCGCAGGAGGCTCTCGACACGCTGGTCCTCGGTCAGAGCCATGGCGCTGACCTGCGGCAGAATGGCCAGGGCGTCCTCATGCCGACCGGCTTCGCACAGCGCCGCCGAGAGGGCCGAGCTGGTGATCCACCACTCGGCGTCGGGCTCGCGCGGACGGCCCGCCGCGATGCCGCGGTAGAGCTCGACGGCGCGGTCGAGCTCGCCGCGCTGGACCGCCAGGAGAACGCGCGACCGGGTGACCTCACGATCGTCCGCCTCGCTGACGCTGCCCTGGAGGTCGTCGAGGATGGCCTCGGCCTGCGGCAGACGCTGCGTCACGAGCAGCACCGACACCAGGCGCAGGCGCGCCCGGACCGCCTGGGGCGCCCCGGGGAACTCCTGCAGGAGCCGCTGCAGGTGCGCCTCGGCCTCCGGCCAGCGTTGCTGCAGGATGTCGAGGTCGGCGAGCAGGTAGAGGGTGTTCTGGCGCAGCTCCGGCTCGACGGCGCGGTCGAGGAGCGGCTGCACCGCCTGCTGTGCCGGGCGCAGGTGCCCCTCGGCGCGCAGGATGACGGCGCGCCAGTACTGCAGGGCATGCAGGTAGTAGGCCTCGGTGAGGTCCTGGCTGCGGGCGCGGTGGTACTCGAGGGCCTCGGCGGCCTTGGCGGTGTCGCCGGCCATCACCCAGGCCTTGACCAGGTGGATGGTGGCGTCGGCGAAGTCCGGCTCACGCAGGCCGGTGGCCTTGCGGTAGTCCAGGAAGAACTCGGCGGCGGCGCCGTAGACGCCCTGGCCCATGGCGCTGAGGCCCTTGTCGCGCGAGGCGTAGGGGTTCGCCACGGCCGGGTTCGCCGCGGCCTCCTGAGCCGCGAGCGCGGGGCACAGCAGGGCGAGACCCAGAACGAGGCACGACACGAGGCGACGGGCCGCCGGCGAGGCGGCCCCGCTTCGGAAGAAGATGGCGAAGGACGTCAGCATGCTGGCTATGCCTGGCGGTCGGACGGCCGGCGCCGGACCGCCTGCGCCGGACCGGAGTGTTCTTACGCGACGGGCTAATGTAGCACCCGCCCAGGCCCTGTACAGCCGCGGGCGGGACCACGCCAGGGCGGTTCGAAAGTCCGGTTCTGGCACCCCTCCAGGGTGCATGGCGTGCAATCCGCGTTTCCGGGGGTCGAGCTCTCGCGCGACCCCCGGCTACGATCTGGCACCCCTCCAGGGTGACCGAGCGAGCGCCGCCGCGATCTTCAAACAGCC
>JAAYZO010000712.1 GCA_012514865.1 Lentisphaerota bacterium
CGAGAGAACGCTGACGCGATCTTCGACCAGCCCAGCGCCCCCCGGGCTGACAGCGCCGAAGCCGCCGCCGGCCGAGGGCCGGCAGGCCGCCGATCGCACGGGATATTCCCTCGCGGCCGCGTCGCCGGGATGGTGAAGAACCGCTACAGTGTCCGCATGGCACGTTTCCTCGATAGCGTCATGAGCCGGCTGCCGACGGGTTCCGGGCGCGGCCTCCCGGCCGTCGAGCCCCTGGCACACCTCGACTACGCCGCTGAACTGGCCGTAAAGAACGCGGCCCTGCGCGAGTTCTGGGAGCGCGAAGGCCTTCCCCTGACGCCGGACGAGGTGGCGCCGGCGCCGCGGCCGCGGCACTACCGCACCACGACGCGGCGTCATGTCGTGGTGTCGCGCGGGCGCATGCAGCTCCTCGCCGATCCGGGCGGCGACCGCCCGGGCCGCCCGGGCGGCCTCGCGGCCTCCGCTCTGGAGCCGACAGAGCATGCGGCCCTCTACAACGCCATCGCCGAGAGGCTCCGCGAACCGCACTTCCGGCCGCTCAGCGAGGCGCTGCACTTCGTCATCCTGCGCGGCAGCCTCACCGAGCGCTGCCTGATCCTCAATGTCTCACACCTCGACGGCGTCGTCGTGCGCAAACTGCGCATCCTCGCCGAGGGCCTGCCGGAAGGCGACCGCGGCCTGGTCTCGGCCTTCATCTTCCACGACCCGACGCGATCGCCCTACTACCTCGATACCGGTGCCGTGCCCGGCAGCCTCAAGGTCAAGAAGCTCTTCGGCCCCGAGATCCTCATGGTGAGCTTCAACGGCCGACGCTACAGCTACGCCCCTACCGGCTTCACCCAGGTCAACGAGGCCATGGTCCCGGAACTCCTCGCCACGGCCCGGCGGCTCCTGGCGCCCGGCGGCGGCGAGCGCCTCCTCGATCTGTACTGCGGCTACGGGCTCTTCGCCCATGACCTGGCGGCCGACTACGCCGCCGTGCATGGCCTCGACGCTGCCCCCGAGGGCATCGAGTCGGCACGCCGCAATGGCCACTTCCTCGGCACCGAGGTGCGGGCCTCGTTCCGGGTCTGCCGCATCGACGGCGCCGACGTCACGCGCAGCCTCCCCAAGCCCGACGGCCGCCGCGAGGTCATCCTGGCCGACCCGCCGCGCCAGGGCATCCCGCCGGCGGCCCTGGCCGCCCTGGCGGAGCGCGCGCCCGCACGCGTCGTGCAGGCCTGCTGCGGCACCGACGAGATGCCGGCCCAGATACGCGCCTGGCAGCAGCACGGCTACCGCCTGCAGGCCGTCTGCCCCCTCGACATGTTCCCCGGCACGGCCCACCTCGAGACCTTCATCCGCCTGGAGCCGGCCGGCTGAACCCAGCCGCGCCGGCCCTCAGGCCCGCGGCGGCAGCGGCTCGTCACCAACCGCGGCGATCAGCCGCCGGGCATCATGGACCGCCTCGATGTCGCAGTCGACGAGGCAACTGGCCAGAAAGACCAGGCCTTCCACCCGGCCCGACCGCAGCCACTCCAGCCCCAGTCGGCACTGGTGCTCCATCACCCCCGGCGGCAAGGGCGCCCCCGCCCCGAAATCCCAGAGGTAGATCCCGAGGAGCTTGCGCAGGCCCGGCGCCAGCGCTTCGAGACGGCCGAAATTCGCCTCGAGATCCCAAAGCTGACTTCCATGCCAGGTCCAGAACGTCGTCGCATCCACCGCCGCGAGGTGGCCCGCGATGGGCAGGTCGAGGTTGTGCGTGTAGGTCACCGCGTAGAGATCCAGGGGCCGCGGGCCGTCATGCAGCCGGCGCCGGAAGCTGTCGACCTGATCGACGCTGTAGCGGCCAGGCCGGGCCGGGTCGTTCCGAAAGAAGTCATCCATGATGGCGCCGCTGAGGTTGGGGAACTCCGTGGCCAGGTCCAGCACGCTCTGCAGGTCGGGCTCGCGGTCGTTGTCAGTCGACCCGGCGTCGCCGACGATGGACCAGACCTGCCGCCGCAACGACCGCAGGGGCGTCGCGGGCTCGCGGAAGGGCGGGCGCGGGCGGTTGCCGAAGCGCACCATCATGACGTTCGGGATGCCCATGTCGTCGGCCGCCTCTGCCGGCGTCAGACGTGAGGGCGGCCCCGGCAGGTGCCAGGGGTTCCCCGGCAGGCGGTGGTAGCTCCCGGCCTCGTGGCCCCAGATCCAGAATCGGTCCCGCAGCGTGTCGGCCATGTCGCCCTCCTCGGCGGCGCCGCGCGTGTCGGGCGTTCCGGCGGCGACGGCCTCGGCCCAGCCACCGCACACCACCCGTCCATGACGACGCCGTCACACACCCTACCGCATCAGCACGCCGGCAGCCACCCGTCGGCAGCAACTCCCAGGCTGTTCGAAAGTCCGGTTCTGGCACCCCTCCAGGGTGCATGGCGTGCACTCCGCGTTTCCGGGGGTCGGGCTGCGCGCGACCCCCGGCTACGATCTGGCACCCCTCCAGGGTGACCGAGTGAGCGCCGCCACGATCTTCAAACAGCCCTGGTCATCTGCCGCGGTGGATGGCGTTTCGGCGCCGCCCGGGCTACAGTGGCATCACCATGGATGAGATGATGCCAACGCCTCCTGCCATGCGTCGCACGGTGGTGACGCTGCTCCTGATGGTGCCCCTGCTCCTGGGCCTGCCGCTGCTCGGCGCCTGGCTGGACGGCCATGACCTGCGTCAGTACCTCGAGTTCCCGCCCCTGACCCGCTACGTCGAACACGCCGCCTTCTCGTGGGTCGGCTTCGTGGTCTTCGGTCTGATCACGGCCGCCGGGCTGGCCTGCCTGGCCTGGGGCTGGCGCTATGGCCGCCGGCACGCCGCGACGGCGCCCGGCGCGGCGACGGGCGCGCCGGGCGTCTTTCCGTGGTGGGGCTGGGCCGGCCTGGCCTGGGGGCTGCTGGCATGGGTCATGGCCTGGACGCGCGTTGCCTGGTTCGCGCCCTGGCAACGCCTGACCTTCGCACCGCAGTGGCTCGGCTACATCCTCGTCGTCAATGCCCTCTGCGAATGGCGCGGCCGGCCGTCACTCCTGCGCCGGCAGCCCCTCGGCTACCTCATGCTCTTCCCGGCCAGCGCCGCCTTCTGGTGGTTCTTCGAGTACCTGAATCGCTACGTGCAGAACTGGTACTACCGCGGCGTCGAGACCTTCAGCCCGGTGGGCTACATCGCCATGGCCACGATCTGCTTTTCGACCGTCCTGCCGGCGGTGCTCTCGACGCACGACCTGCTCCTGACCGTGCCGGCACTGGGCCGGGGCCTGTCACGCGGTCGTCGCGTAGCGGCGGGCTGGGCGCGTCCGGCGGCCTGGTTCGGCCTGCTCCTGGCCGGCGCCGGCCTGGCGGCGGTCGGCGTGCTGCCCAGCCTGCTCTTCGGCCTGCTCTGGGTATCGCCCTTCCTGATCGTCCTGGCCGTCCAGGTCCTCGCCGACCAGAGTCCCCTCCTCGACGAGCTGCGCCGCGGCGACTGGCGCAGCCTGGTGGCGGCGCCGCTGGCCGGCCTGATCTGCGGCGGCTTCTGGGAACTCTGGAACAGCCTCAGCCTGGCGCG
>JAAYZO010000713.1 GCA_012514865.1 Lentisphaerota bacterium
CATCTGCGCATGGCCGACGGCATCGTCACGTTCGACCGTCCGGCCGCGGTGCGCCACCTCGCGACCGCGGCCCTGCGTGGCGCGGCCGGGTACTGCCTGGCCGCGCGTCGGCCCGACCTACTGCAGCGCTGTTTCAAGCCTGGCCAGGGCGGCTCCAGGCCGCCGGCGGGGCTTTTTCAGCCCCTGCATGACCGCGCCACCACGGCCGACGGCTTCGCCTTCCGCATCGTCACCTGGGATCCCGAAGGCGACTTTCTCCCGGGGTTGGCCGAGGCGCTCTGCGCGGACGCCCCGGGCCGGCCGTTCGGCGACAATGGCGCCCGCATCGCGGCGGTGGAGATCGGACCGATCCAGGGCCTCGTGTACGACCACGACGGCGCCGCCGGGACGGCGTGGTGTCTTCGCCTGCGCACGCCGCTCTGTCTGGAGCGCCTGGGGAAGCCTGTCGACGCCGATGCTCTCACCCTCGGGCTGATTGTCCAGGCCACCGCCTGGCGGCTGAATCTCCTCAGCGAGCACTACGGCAATCGATCCCAGCTCGATGCGCCGGCCTGGATGGCCGAGGCCAGCCTCGCGCGCGAACGCCGGCGCGACCTCCAGTTCGTCGAGCCAAAGCGCTGGTCGTCCTCCCAGAAACGCGGGGTCTCGCTCGCCGGCGTGGTCGGCGAGGTGGTCGTCACCGGGCTCACTGCGGAGGTCGTGGCGTTGCTGTCCACCGGCGGCGTCGTCCATGTCGGCAAGCACACCGGCGAGGGCTGCGGGCACGTGCTCATTGACCCCGCCTGAGTGCGGCTCGCGCGGCGTCTCGGCGGGTGCCCCGGCGGCACGGCCGCATCCTCCTTACGCTCCGCCCGGAATTCGCCGCCCTTTGGCTCTTCTTTCGCGACGACACGATCCACGAACGGGTGGGCATCTCATGCGAAAGGACAGGCGTACCATGGCGGCGATCACGAACGGCACGAAAGACACGAACGGGGGAAGGGGAGCGAATCGATGAAGCGATGAGGGGATGAGGAGGTGAAGCGAGGAGGAGAAGCGATGAGGAGAAGAGAGGGGGTTCCTCGCCAAGCCGCCAAGATCGCCAAGGGAAGAGGGCGGGTACGCCCGTGCGCCGGTGGGTGACAGCCGGGAGCGTGGAGCCGGTAGTAGGAGCCAATCGGCTCGTGGCGCCTACTCGGAAGCGGCGGGGGGGGCGCAGACACAGGCGAGACGCCGGCGCCACTCTCAGGGAGGCGGCGGAAGTGGACAGGGTGGACGGTGTGGACGATGCCGCCGCAGGTCGGCCCCCACGGCGGGGGGCGTCGGGGACTGGGCTGCAGCCGCGGCGGTCCCCAGTCGCTCTGCCGGGCGCCGTGGGCCGCGCTGAGATCGTTCGCGTTCCAGGGAGTGCCGCGCTACGGTGAGGGCGGCAGGATGGTTGTGCGAGAGGCCGTTTCTGATACAGAGAGGGGGCCGCCATGGTCAGCATCCGTTGGCAGTCGGGGGCGTTGCAGGTCCGTTCCGAGTCCGGGGCGGTGCGCGACTGGTCCTTCGCGCTGGAGGCCGGCGGGGGGCGTCTGCGGCCGCAGCGCACGCAGGTCTCCCGTGCCGACGGCGGGCTTGAGGTGACGCTGACCTATGCCCGGCCGGCGTTGGCGTGGCAGATTGCGGTGGGGGTGCTGGACGGCGAGGACCGCGTGGCGGTGACCTCGACGCTTCGGAACCTGTCGCGGCGGCCCGTGGCCCTGGGCCGGGCCTTCCTCATGGACGCGGCGGGCCCGCAGCGCTGCGGGTCGCGAGCCGGCGATCTGGTCTGCCTGCCGTTGCCGGGTCACATCCGGCCGCGGCCGGTCTACCGCGTGGCCGATCCGGACTGCCCGCGCTCGAGCAAGATCAAGACCCAGTTCTACGAGCGCCGCTCAGGCTCGGCGCTACAGGTCGGCTTTCTGACCTTCCAGCGCGCCAATACCGAGGTCGAGCACGAGGCCATCGCCGGCGGCGGCCTGGGTCGTCTGCGCGCCTGGTGCGACTTCGCCGGATGGGAGCTGGCGGCTGGGGCCTCGACGGCAACCGAGGAGTTCACGGTGGCCTTCGGATGCGACCCCTACGCACAGCTCGAGCGCTGGGCCGACCTGGCGGCGGCGCGCTGCGCGCCGCGGCGGTGGGAGGATGCCCCGGTCGGCTGGGTCGGCTGGGCCTGGGTGGATGGCTTCACGGTCGAGCGTTACCAGGGCGTCGCGCTGCGCAACGCCCGGGCCATCCGCGAGCGCCTGGCCGGCTTCGGCGTCGACTACCTCTGGGTCAGCCTGGGCAACCTGGCGACGGCCCCCGGCGACTGGCTGAACTGGAACCGCGAGCTCTTTCCGGACGACCCGGAGGTCTTTGCCGGCGCCCTGCGGCGCCTCGGCTTTGCGCTGGGCCTCTGGTGCGGGCCGTTCTGGGTGTGCTCGAGTCTGACGGCGCTGTGCCGTGAGCTTGACGACGCCCTGCTGCGGGGCGCGGACGGCGCGCCGATGGTGGTGCGCTCCGAGTGGCAGTTCGGCGCCGCCGGGCGGCTGCCGCGCGCTGAGCGGCCCTGCATCTACGCCCTCGATCCGAGCCACCCGAAAGCCCTGGCGCGGCTGCGCGAGGCCTTCGCCACCTACCGGCGCTGGGGCGTGCGCTACTACATGCTGGACTTCCTCCACGCCGGCGCCGGCAACATCGGCGAGTTTCCGTACGCGCAGCACCACGACCGCCGCCTGGTGGCCGGCCCCGAGGTCTACCAGGGCTTCCTGAGGGCCTTGCGTGAGGCGGCCGGCGACGACACCTACTTCCTGACCAGCTCCGGGCCGTCGGTGCACAACGCCGGCGTCGTCGACGCCATCCGCACCGGCAACGACTTCGGCGAGGGCCGCCCGATGTACCCGGAGTCGTACTTCTACCCGGCTACCTACGTCATCAACAGCGGCGAGTTCTGGACCGGCCCGCAGTTCGCCCTGCGCAACCAGGCGTCGGCGTGGTACCTGCATCGGCGGCTCTTCCTCAACGACTCCGGCAATGTCCTCACGGTCGACAAGCCGATACCCATCAGCGATGCACAGGTCCACGCCACCATCCACGCCCTGAGCGGCGGCCCGACGATGCTCGGCGACGACATCGACCGCATCGACCCGGAACGCCTGGCGCTGATCACCAAGACTCTGCCGCGGCCGCGGGCGGTGGCGGTGCCGGTGGACCTCTTCGATCACGTCCATCCCGAGTGCCCGCGGGTCTTCCATCGCGCCGTGGCCTGTTCCTGGGGCCGTTTTGACGTGGTGGCGGTGTACAACTTCGGCCCGGGCCTGCTGACGGAGTCCGTCGACTTGGCGCGTCTCGGCCTCGACCCCACGGCCACCTACCTGGCCTGGGAGTTCTGGGACGAGCGCTACGTCGGCCGCGTCCGGGGCCGCCTGGAGGCCGCGGTGCCGCCGCACGCGGTGCGCGTCTACCGCCTGGTCCGCGACGAGGACCGCCCGCAGGTGCTGGGCACGGACATGCATGTCCTCATGGGCGAGATGGAGATCGCCGAGGCGGCCTGGGACGCCGCGGCGCTGACGTTCAGCGGGCGGGCGCTGCGGCCGGCCGGTCAGCGCGGGAGTGTCTTCGTGCATGTGCCGAGTCGGCTGCGGGTGGCCTCGCCGCGGGGGGTCTGGATCAGCAAGGACGCCCGCGACGCCGCGCTGGTGCTGCGCTGTGCCCTCGACTTCGCCGAGGGCGAAGCGCGGTGGAGCCTGCGATTCGCGCCCCTGGGCGCGCCGCTGGACATGTCGAAGCTCGACCTGACCTGAGCTACATTACCCCGGAGCGGCCCCCGGCGTGGGCGCTGCAGCCCCAGAGGGCCGGCGGCCCGAGGTCAGCGGCCGGAGGCCCGAGGTCGGGAGGCGGAGATCAGAGTCCGGGAGATCGTCAGGAACGCAGGTTTCTGAAGGCTCGCAGCGCGGAGCCCAGGCAGCACGACCATGGCCGACATCCTCGACCAGCTTACCGAGGCGCAGCGCGCCGCCGTGACCCACATGGAGGGCCCCCTCCTGGTCGTCGCCGGCGCCGGCTCCGGCAAGACCCGGGTGGTGACCCGGCGCATCGCGCACCTGATTCAGCGCGGCGTCTGGCCGAACCAGATCCTGGCGATGACCTTCACCAACAAGGCCGCCCGCGAGATGGTCGAACGCGTGCAGAGCCTGACCGGCCAGCGCCCGCCGTGGGTGGGGACCTTCCACTCGGCCTGCGCGCGCTTCCTGCGCCGCGACATCGAGGTGCTCGGCGACGGCCGCACCGGTCAGTTCACCATCTACGACGACGACGACCAGCTCAGCATCATCAAGCTGTGCATGAAAGAGGCCGGCGTAGATCCGCACGAGCTGACGCCGTCGGCGGTGCGGGCCCGCCTGTCGCGGGCGAAGTGCGCCGGGGTGGACCCGGATGGCCTCGAGGCCGACCCGGACTGGCAGAGCCGCCAGGTCGTCGGGCTCTACCGCGACTACGAACGACGCCTGCGCGAGCTGAATGCCGTCGACTTCGACGACCTGCTCCTGCTCACCGTCCGGCTGCTCCAGGAGCACCCGGCCCGGCGCGATGTCTACCACAGCCGCTTCCGCTACATCCTGGTCGACGAGTACCAGGACACCAACCACCTGCAGTACCTCCTCATGCGGCTGCTGACGGGCCCGGAGCAGAATGTCCACGCCACCGGCGATCCGGACCAGAGCATCTACTCCTGGCGCGGCGCCGAGTACCGCAATATCATGGAGTTCCAGAAGGACTTCCCGAAGGCCACGCTCATCCGCCTCGAGCAGAACTACCGCTCGACCCAGCTCATCCTCAACGCCGCCAACGAGCTGATACGCTTCAACACCGAGCGCATCGAGAAGGATCTCTTCACCGAGAACGACTCGGGCGTGCCGACGCAGGTGGTCCACACCGCCACCGACCGCGACGAGGCCGACTGGGTGGCGCAGCGCGTGCAGGCCCTCCGCCTCGAGGGCGTGCGACTGCGCCAGATGGCCGTCTTCTACCGGACCAACGCCCAGTCGCGGCCCCTCGAGGAGCGCCTCATGAGCGCGGGGGTGCCCTACCAACTGATCGGCGGCACGCGCTTCTACCACCGTCAGGAAGTCAAGGACGTCCTGGCCCACCTGCAGCTCATGGTGAACCCGCGCGACGCGGTGGCGCTGCAGCGTGTGGCGGGTTGCCGTTCGACGGGGGTGGGCCCGAAGACGGTCGAGGCGGTGGTGCGTCAGAGTGCCGACGAGGGCGTGGCGGTCCTGGATCTCCTGGCCGATCCCGCCTTCCCGACGCGTTTCCGCGGCCGCTGCAACGCCCGCCTGGCGGCCTTCGCGGCCTGGTGTCGCGGGCTGCGCGACCTGCCGCGCCGCCCGGTGGGCGACGCCGTGGCGGCCGTCGTCGAGCACTCGGGGCTGCTGCCGCACCTGGCCGAACGCCAAGGCCGCGACCCCCTGGCCCTCGACCGCCAGGAGAACATCGCGGCGATGGTCGACCGCGCCCGCGAGTTCGAGCACGAACACCCCGACGCCGCCCTCGAGGCCTTCCTCGAGGAGGTCGCCCTGGTGGCCGATGTCGACAGCCATGACCCCGACAGCGATGTGCTCTCGCTCATGACCCTGCACGCCTGCAAGGGCCTGGAGTTCCCCTACGTCTTCATTGTCGGGGTCGAGGAGGGCTACCTGCCGCATCAGAACGTCATCGACTACGGCACCGCCCCCGACATCGAAGAAGAGCGCCGTCTGCTCTACGTCGGCATCACGCGGGCCCGTCGCGCCGTGGCCCTCCTGCATGCTGAGGACCGCTTCCTCTGGGACCGCGCCTCGACGCGGGTGCCGAGCCGCTTCCTGAGCGAGCTGCCGAGCGACGAGGTCGAGCGCATCGACCTGGTCGGCCGGCGGTCGCGGCGGTACGCGCGCTGGTGAGGGTAGTGTCCATGGCGTCAGCGACCACACCATCCTGCGGCATGGCCCACGTGCATGTCCTCGGCCATCCGACGCTGCCGCTGCGCATCGAGGCGGCGCCGGCCGATGCCCAGGTCTTCAACGCGCATAACCTCTGCCTGCTCCTGTCGCGGGCCGGGGTCCCCTATACCTACTATGGTATGGAGGACTCCGTCCTGCCGTCCGGCGGGCGGTTCGTGTCGCTGGGTCGGACGCGGCGGCGCTGGGCCTACCGCAACGCCTGGCATCACGACTACACCCGCCGTCTGCAGGAGGCGCTCCGGGCGCATCGTGACCCATCCCTGGGGCCGCAGGTCGTGCTGGCGCTCTACGGCGCGGCTCACAGCGATGTCGACTGCAGCCCGTGGCCAGTCGTCGAGGCCATGGTCGGCTACGACCACTGCTGGGCACCGTACCGCGTCTTCCCGTCCTATGCCCACCAGCATGTCCTCTACGCCAACCCGGCACCGCGGATCCAGGACTACAAGTGGTTCGATACGGTCATACCCCACTTCGTCGACGCCGAGGAGTACCGGGTCAGCCCCGAGCGCGACGACTACGCCCTCTTCCTCGGCCGTGACGCTGCCGACAAGGGCATCGGCATCGCCCGCGAGGTCTGCGCGCGTACCGGCATGCCGCTGCGGGCGGTCCACGACGGCGTCTGGGGCGCGGCCAAGACCGCGCTGCTGTCGCGGGCGCGCCTGGTGCTGATGCCGACCCTCTACGTCGAGCCCTTCGGCTACGTCGCCATCGAGGCGCAGATGTGCGGCGTGCCGGTGGTCACCACCGACTGGGGCGCCTTTGCCGAGACGGTCGAGGAGGGCCTCTCGGGATTCCGCTGCCGGACCCTGGCCGAGTTTGTCGCCGCCGTGCATCGCTCATCCGGCCTGGCGCCGGCACCGATTCGCGAGCGCGCCCGGCGGCTCTACAGCATCGAGGCGGTCATGGCCGACTACCTGAGCTATTTTGACTTTGTCTGGAATACCCACCGGAACGGCGGATATTATGCGCCGGATGCCCTGCGGCGGCCCCTGTCTGTCGGCCGGCCGGGGCCGTCGTGTCGAGACAGGCGAACTCTGGAGATCTCCGATGCCGAGTGACAGACGCAAGAAAGACTCCCTGAGCAGCTTCCTGGATACCGGTGATGACCCGCGTCGTCGTCGCCGCGTGGCCGGCGCGCCGGGCGCCGGCCCGAGCGGCCCGGCGTTGCGTGGCGGCCCGAGCGGCCCGGACCTCGCCGGCGGCCCGAGCGGCCCGGCCCTGCGTGGCCTGAGCGGCCCGGCCCTCTCCGGCGGTCCGAGCGGCCCGGCCCTCTCCGGCGGCGCCAAGGCCCCCGGCACGAGCCGCCGCCGTCGTCCGGCCGATGACGACCTGCTCAAGCAGCTCTACGGCTGAGTCCGCGTCGCCGCCAGAAGACCTCGCCGGCTCAGGTCTCCGGCGCATGAGCGTCGGGTGGAACATGCCGATGCTTGGGCGCGGCGTCTGCCGGAGAGGCGAGCGGCGGGATGACTGATTGCGCCGGCGCGCCGCGGTGGCGTGGCCACGCGGAATCTCATGCGAGCCCGTCGTGGTCCGCACGATCGCGACGGGCCTGGCCTGAGTCATTCGCAGCGCGGGCTCTGCCCGGAACCCAAGGGGTCGAGGGCGAGCCTGACCACTTCACGCGCCGCACGGCGGCCCGTGAACAGGCCACCCTTCGGGCTTCGACGCGAGGCACTTGCGGCCTCTTGCTCAGGGCTAACCTTGAGCAAGCGGCTCACCGCGACGCGCGTCGAAAACTTGCGCCGCAGTACGTTGCGGCGCAAGTGGATTGTGAGCGAAGCATCCGCGCTTCGCGAATAATCCAGGCGAGGGTCGGGTCCTCAGAAGCGGCAGCCGGCCTTGACGAAGAGATTGCGTCCCGGGGCTGTAAGCACCTCGCCGACGTGCTGGTATTCGCGGTCCGTGAGGTTCTCCATGCCGACCGTCAGGTGCCAGGTCACGGCGCGGCTTTCCTGGCCGTGCGTCCACTGCAATCCCGTCTCGAGGTTGGCCGTCGTCCAGCCGGCGAAGCGCTCGAGGGTGCCGTCGATGAGGCTCTCCTCGTCGCAGCCGGCGGCGGCGCGCAGGTAGGCATCGGCCGAGATGCGGCAGTGTTTGCCGATGTCGCGGCTGCAACGCAGGCCGCCGCGACCGCTCAGCCGCGGGTAGCCGGTGCGCCAGGTGCGGCGTTGGCCGTCGTCGTAGGACCGCCGCAGGTAGGTGCCCTGCAGGTATGGCTCCACGCTCAGCGCCCCGCAGGGCAGGGTGAGGCGCGTCAGGGCCTCAAGGCCATAGCTGGTCGATTCGTCGACATTGAGGAACTGGTAGGCCGCGCCGCCCGGCTGCAGCTGGTAGGTGATGTAGTCCTCGCTCGCGGTGTAGAAGACGCTGAGGTCCAGCAACAGCCGACGATTGTCGAAGCGCCCGCCGATTTCGAGGCCGTTCGAGGTCTCAGGCTTCAGGGCCGTATTGCCGAGGACGGGGCGCTGGTCCTGGCTGTGCTGGGTGCCGGTGTAGATCTCCTGCAGCGAGGGGAAGCGGTAGCCCTGATGGACGCCGGTGCGCAGGGCCAGATTGTCGAAAGACCGGTTGACCAGGGCCAGGCTGGCCACGGCCTGGGCGTCAGAGGCGTCGCGCCGCGGCACGCCGGCACGGTTCGATTCGTCCAGCTCCGAGCGCACCCAGGTCTGCCGCACCCCCAGATCGAGCGTCCAGTCGGGTGCCAGGCGCCACTCGTCGCGGGCGAAGAGCGCCAGCGCCTCCTGGGTGGCCTCGTCATGCGTCAGACGACGCGCCCGGATCAGCCCTGGCGGCGGGCCAGGATCGAAGGCCGGCGCCCACTGCGTCTCGTCGTCTTCGAGGGCGTCCAGGCGGATCTCGGCGCCCGTAATCAGGACGTGGTCCGGATGCGGCGTCCAGTCGAGCTGGAGGGTCGCGCCCCAGGTCTCGAGGTCGTTGCGGATGTCGAGGTCGACAGCCTGCACGCCGAAGGGCCCCATCGGTGCGCGCAGGCCCTGGGTGAAGTGCTTGCGGGTTGTCTGGCGGTAGATGTCCAGATGCAGGTTGGACAGCGCCGGCGCGAGGTCCTGGACATCGAGGAAGAGGGCGACCTTGTCGCGGTCCCAGGCCGGGACATCCGGGCGGAAGTCGACGAGCGGCGGCACGATCACCGGATACGAGTCCAGTTCGCTGGTGTAGCGCTCCACGCGCAGGCCGAGGCGGATGCGATCGCTGCGCCAGCCCGCGTAAGCGCTGCCCTGGCGGGCCTCCCAGGACGAGGGGGCCATCATTCCGGCTGGCGTCTCGCGGTCGTCGTGGTCGGTGACAATGCCTGCGAGGTTGTACTCCAGGTGACGCCAGCGTCCGGAGAGGCTGCCGCTGCTCGACCAGCCGTCGGTGACCGAGTCCCACGACACCTCCGTGGCGACGTTGACTGGCGCCGTGCCGCCGCGGCGGGTGATGACATTGACCACGCCGCCGATGGCCTCGGAGCCATAGAGCACCGACCCCGGCCCGCGGATGACCTCGATGCGCTCGATGTCGGCCGGACTCATGAGCAGGGGTATGCCGAGCATCGACTTATGCTCGCTGAGGCGCTGGCCATCGATCAGGATCGCCACCCGAGACGGGCTCTCGCCGCGGATGTGCAGGCGGACCATGCCCGGCGTCGACTGCGCTTCCATCTCGACGCCGGGGAGGTCCCGCAACAGCTCTCCGACGCTGCGGTGCGGCCGCGACTCGATCTGGTCGCGCGTCAGGACCCAGACCGATAGAGGCACCTCGCTGAGGCCCTGTTCGCTGCGGGCCGCGGTGACACGCAACTCGGGCATGGGCGCGACCGCCGCGGCGGTATCCGCGGCTGAGGCGGGGAGGCACCCGAGCAGGACGCAGGCCAAAGCCGTGGCCGTCGGGTGGCGAGGCATGGAGCTTTTCATGCGGGACTCCTCACGGCTCGCGCGCCGTGGTCGGCGGCAAGCCAGCGTAGTATAGGCGGGTGCGCCGGGGCTGTCCAGCGTTTCCCGGCCGCGGGGGACGAGGCCGTGGCGAGGTGTCGAGGGCGCTTCAGCAGCGCCTCCGCCGACCTGGGAAACGTCGTCGCGGCAGTTGCGCGGCGGGCTTTGGACCCGTATCGTGTAGGGTACTGTTGCGATGCGAACGTTGGCTTTGGCGTCTATTAAGGGCGCCTCGGGCCGGCGCCGCAGGCGCGGTTGGTCGTGAAGGGTCGCGCTGACAGCGCAACTCCGCGCCGGTCAGCGTGTCCATAGCCACAGGCGGCGGATTTGTGGTGAATCCAGTCGTAAGCAGGGAGATGAGTGACCATGTCGGATACTCTCGAAGCGGCTGTGGAGGTCACGGCTCAGGAGGCTCAGGAGAGCCGCAAGGCCCTGATCGCCAAGATCGACGAACTGAAGCATGCCCTGACCGAGTCGCGCGTCGTGCAGACCTGCCGTCAGGTCGGCACGCAGGTCGATGAGAAGGTCCACGAGAAGCCGTACCAGTACATCGTCGGCGCGGCGGCCGTCGGAGCCCTGGCCGGGCTCGTCCTCGGGCTGCTGGTTGCCCATCGCCACGACTGAGGTAACTACCCATCATGGCCAGGTCGCTATGGGGCCGCCTTCCAGGGATGATCTCGTTGGCGAGTCGACTGGTTGGCGGCCTGTCGACAGTCCAGCATGGTCGCGTCGTCGCGGCTGACGGCCTGCGTAAGGTCGCCGGCGGCGCCCGCACCGGCTTCGCCTGCTACTGGGGTCTGCTGACCCTTCTCGGCATGGTCGGGGCCGGATTTGTCATTCTGCCTTTGGGGGTTGTCCTGATAGGCCAGGGCCTCCTGCAGGATCCGGTCGACCGGGCTCTGGTCGGCGGCGCCTTCCTCGTGGCTGTCGGGCTGTCCTACGTCGTCGGGCCGATGCTCTGCATCTACGTCCTGTCGCGCTACGCCCTGGGGCGCTTCCAGCGTCAGGCCGAGCACTTCGCGGATCGTGTCGAGGGCCGCCAGTAGGCGCCCGGACCGCCGCACCGCCAGGGAAGCGAGCATCGTCGCCATGACCGCACGGCCCATACTGGATCAGCTCCGCCTGTCTCGCCGCCTCGAGCAGGTCGTTACCCTGGCCGCGCTCGGCCTCCTGGTCATCGGCTGTTTCGTCGTCCTGCGGCCCTTCATCACGGCCCTCCTCTGGGCCGCGATCGTGTGCTATTGCACCTGGCCGCTCTATACCAGGATCGGCCACCTTCTTCGGCGACCGCGCCTGGCGGCCGTTCTGATGACGGTCCTGGTGTGTCTGGTGATGGTGGTCCCCTTCGCCATCGTCGGGATGAGCCTGGCCAGCAACCTCGCGCCGATCGTCAAGGCGATCACGGAGGTCGTCCGGGAAGGCCTGCCGCCGCCCCTGCCGTGGCTCGTCGACATCCCCGTGGTCGGCGACCTCCTGACACGGCGCTGGCAGGCGCTCCTCGACGACCCCGACCAGACCGCGGTCTTCCTGCGCGAGACCGTGGCCACCTCCCAGGCATGGCTCCTGAAGCGCGGCGTCGACATCGGCCACGGCGTCCTGCAGCTCAGCCTCAGTGTGCTGATATCCTACTTCTTCTTCCGCGATGGCAAGGCGGTCGTGGGGACCCTGACGCAGACCGTCCAGCGCCTCGCCGGTGACCGCACCAAGCACCTGGTGGAGGTGGTGGGGCGGACGGTCCGCGGCGTGGTCTACGGAGTGCTCGGCACCGCCCTCGGCCAGGGCGCCATGGCGGCGATCGGCTTCTGGATCGCCGGCGTGCCGTCGCCCCTGCTGCTCGGCCTGGTGACCTTCTTCATGTCGGTGGTGCCGGTCGGCCCGCCGATGATCTGGATACCGGCCGCGGTCTGGCTCTACCTGACGCAGGACTTCGGCTGGGCCGTGTTCATGGTCGCCTGGGGTGTCCTGGGCATCAGCGGCGTGGATAACGTCCTGCGGCCCTACCTCATCAGCCGCGGGACCAAGCAGTCCTTCGCCCTGACGCTGCTCGGGGTGATGGGCGGCGTGCTGGCCTTCGGCTTCATCGGCTTCTTCCTCGGGCCGACGCTCCTGGCGGTCGGCTACAGCCTCCTCCACGACTGGGGCGCGCGGTCGCTGGAGCCCCTGCCGAAGCCGCCGGCAGTCGGCGTGCCATCCGGTCCGGCTGAGGCCGC
>JAAYZO010000714.1 GCA_012514865.1 Lentisphaerota bacterium
AGCGGCTGGTGACTGCCGCCCCAGCCACCCGCGCCGCCGTCGCGAGGCGGTCCCGGGGCCGCGGTGACGCGGCCTTCCGGCTCCGGACACGGACGGGCACGGACGGGCACGGACCGGCACGGACGGGATCTGCGGGCGCGGCGTTCGGCGTTGGGCGTTCCCCTTCCCGGGTGTCGGATCTACCTTCACCGGCCGGCCACGGCCAGTGCAGGACGCGCGGTCAGAAGAGGCCGCGGACGCGGCCGGTCTCGACGTCGATGTCGAGGCGCCGGAAGGCCGGGTCGGAGCCGGTGCCGGGCATGAGTTTGATGTCGCCGGCTACCGGCACCACGAAGCCCGCGCCGCGGTAGACCAGGACATCGCGCACCGGCAGGGTCCAGCCACGCGGGCGGCCCTTGAGATCGGGGTCGTGCGACAGGCTGAGGTGCGTCTTGACCATGCAGACGCCCAGGCCGCGGGTCTCGGGGTCGGCATCGCACTCGCGCAGCTTGGCGGCGGCGGCCTCGCTGCAGGTGACGCCATCGGCGCCGTAGACCTCGCGGGCGATGATCTCGAGGCGCTGCAGGAGGGGCATCTCCAGGTCGTAGAGGTAGCGGAAATCCGAGGGCTCGGCGCAGGCAGCCTCGACGGCCTCGGCCAGCTCGAGGGCGCCCTCGCCCCCCCTGAGCCAGTGTTCCGAGACGGCCGCCAGGGCGCCCTGGGCCTCGGCGAAGCGCCGCACCAGGGCCACTTCGGCGGGTGTGTCGGTATGGAAGCTGTTGATGCAGACGACCGGCCGCACGCCGCTGCGCCGGACGATCTGCAGGTGGGCGGCGAGGTTCTCGCAGCCCTTCTCGAGCAGCCCGAGGTTCTCGCGGGTGTAGGCCTCATCGAGGGGCACGCCCGGCTTCACGGCCGGCCCGCCGCCGTGCATCTTCAGGGCGCGGATGGTGGCCACCACGACGACGGCGCTGGGGCGCAGGCCCGAGTAGCGGCACTTGAGGTTCCAGAATTTCTCATAGCCGATATCGGCACCGAAGCCGCTCTCGGTGACGTGGTAGTCGGCCAGGCGGGTGCCGAGGAGGTCGGCGATGACGGAACTCTGGCCGATGGCGATGTTGGCGAAAGGCCCGGCGTGGACCAGGACCGGCTGGCCCTCGAGCGTCTGCATGAGGGTCGGGTTGATGGTGTCGACCATCCAGGCGGCCATGGCGCCGGCGACCTCGAGGTCGCTGGTGGTGACCGGCCGGCCCTGGCGGTCGTAGGCGACGACCATGCGGCCGATGCGTTCGCGCAGGTCGCGCAGGTCGCGTGACACGGCCAGGATGGCCATCAGCTCGCTGGAGACGGTGATGGCGAAGCCGGAGTCCATCTCGACGCCGTCCATCTTGCCGCCGCGGCCGATGCGTATGGAGCGCAGGGCCTGGGCGCAGAAGTCGATGACCCAGCGCAGGGAGACGCGCTCGGGGTCGATATCCAGTCGGCGCAGGCCGCGTCGGGCCAGGGCCGCGTCGTCGTAGTTGTGTTCGTGCTGCAGGCGCGCGGTCAGGGCGACCATGGCCAGGTTATGGGCGTTGGTGATGCGGTCGATATCGCCGGTGAGGCCCATGCTGAACTGCGTCAGGGGCACGCACTGGGCCAGGCCGCCGCCGGCGGCGGAGCCCTTAATATTAAAGGTCGGGCCGCCGCTGGGCTGGCGGATGGCGCCGATGACGCGCCGGCCGCGTCGGCCGAGGCCCTGGACCAGGCCCATGGTGGTGGTGGTCTTGCCCTCGCCGAGGGGCGTCGGGGTGATGGCGGTGACGTCGATGAGTCGCCCGGGGGCGCGCTGGCCGAGGCGTTCGAGGACGCGGCGCTGGTCGATCTTGGCCAGGGCCCGGCCCATGGGGATGAGTTCGTCGTCGCGCAGCCCCAGCTCGTGCGCCAGGTGGGCCAGGGGCTTCATGGTCGCTTCGGCGGCCTCGGCGATCTGCCAGTCCGCGAGCTGCGTCGGGTCGAGACGGGGTCCCTACATGGTCACTCCCTGCGTTGGCCTGAAGGCTTCGGCCGGGGCCGGACCCGGCGAGGGCCTCGGCCGCGAGCGATGCGGTACTATACCCTGCGCAGGCACCCATGCGTCCCGGCGCCGTGCTCGCGGCCCGCCGCGATCGTTCGCCCGGCCATGCCCGGCGCGCCATGCCCGGCGCCCGGGAGGTCTGCAGGGCGGCGCCGCGGTCGCCGCCCTGCTCTGCGGCGGGAGGAGTGCCGGAGGGTGGTCCGGCCCGCCTCGGCGAAATTCGCCTGGGGCAGGGGTTTACTTCCCGGAGGCCCGATGCTAGGGTACACCGCTCGTTTGGGCGACTGAACACCGGGTGCAAGCAGTTTTGGAGACGCGGTTGTGAAGAAATGTGGCACCGATAGGGTCAGGAACTTCGTGATCGCCGGCCACGCGGGAGCCGGCAAGACGACGCTCGCCGACATGATGCTGTACAAGGCCGGCGCCGTGACGCGGCTGGGCAGTGTCGATCAGGGCACCAGCATTTCGGATTTCCGTGCCGAGGAGCAGGAGCGCAAGGGCAGCATCTTCACGGCGGCCCTGAACTGCGCCTGGAATGACCACCACTTCTTCTTCCTCGACACCCCGGGCTACCCGGATTTCTGTGGCGAGGCGATTGGCGCGATCAGCGTGGCGGACATGGTCCTGATCGTGGTCGATGCCAACCTCGGCGTCGGCCCGGGGACGCTGCGGGCCTGGAAGCAGGCTCGCGACGCCGGCATTCCGCGCGCCTTCTTCATCAATGGCTGCGATCGCGAGCAGGCCGACTACGAGGGCGTCCTGGCGGCCCTGCAGGAGGGCTTCGGGGCCACCACCTGCCTGCCGATGGCGGTGCCGGTCGGCGAGCGTGACGGCTTCTCCGGGGTGACCTGCGTCATGGCCGAGGGCGCCGAGGGCGTTGACGAGCAGCGCGAGGCGCTGGTGGACACGGTGGCGGGCTCGGACGACGCCCTCATGGAGACCTACCTGGACAAGGGCTCTTTGACGGCCGAGGAGATGGCCCGCGGGCTGCACGGCGCCCTGCTCTCCGGGGCTCTGGCGCCGGTGTTCTGCGGCAGTGCCGCCAAGGACATCGGTGTGACCGAGCTGATGAACGCCCTCTGCGAGATCTGCCCGGCGCCGACCGCGGCCGCGCCGGTGCCCTGCGAGAAGGGCGAGATCGACCGGGCCTCGGGCGAGGCCTACGCCCGCGTCTTCAAGTCGGTCAACGACCCCTTCATCGGCCAGCTCACCTTCTTCCGCATCTACAGCGGCACCTTCAAGGCCGACGGCGAGTTCTACAACGCCACGCGCAACGCCAAGGAGCGCGTGGGGCAGCTCCTGCACATCAACGGCAAGGAGCAGTCGACGGTCGAGGCGGCGGGTGCCGGCGAGATTGTCGCGGTGGCCAAGCTGAAGAGCACCACCCTGCTGGACGTCCTGGCGCAGAGGGCGACTGAGGTGCGTCCGCAGCCGCCGCCGTATCCGCAGCCGACCATGGCCTACGCGGTCTTTGCGGCGTCGCAGAATGACGAGGACCGCATTGGCTCGGGCCTGCAGCGTCTGATGGCCGAGGATGTGACCTTCCAGATCGAGCGCAACGCCGAGACTCGCCAGGTGGTGATCCGCGGCATGGGGGACCAGCACCTGGCCCTGATGGTGAATCGTCTGAAGCACGACTTCAAGGTCGAGGTGACTCTCGGCACGCCGAAGGTCCCCTACCGCGAGACCGTGACGAGTGCCGGTTCGGCCTCGTTCCGGCACAAGAAGCAGACCGGCGGCCACGGCCAGTTCGCCGAGGTGCACCTGCGCGTCGAGCCCCTGGCCACGGAGGAGTTCGAGTTCGCCAACGAGGTGGTCGGCGGCAACGTCCCGAAGAACTTCATTCCGGCCATCGAGAAGGGCGTTGTCGAGACGATGCAGCGCGGGCCGCTGGCCAACTCCAAGGTGATCAACGTCAAGGCGGTCGTCTTCGACGGCAAGTACCACCCGGTCGACTCCTCGGAAATGGCCTTCAAGATCGCCTCGCGCGGCGCCTTCCGTGCGGCCATGGCTGAGGCCAAGCCGATCATCCTCGAGCCGATCATGAGCGTCAAGATCATCTTCCCCGAGCAGTACATGGGGGATATCACCGGTGATCTGAACAGCCGCCGCGGCCGCATCCTCGGCATGGACCGCGAAGAGGGCATGCAGGTGGTCAAGGCCGAGATTCCCCTGGCCGAGACCTTCACCTACCCGCCGCAGTTGCGCAGCATCACGCAGGGTCGCGGCACCTGCGAGATTGCCTTCGAGCGCTACGAGCCGGTGCCGGCGATGCTGGCCGCGAAGATCCAGGAAGAGGCCAAGAAGGAGGCCGAGGAGGAATAACTCCTCCGCGGTCGGGCCGCGCTTCTGGCGCTGTGTGTCTTGAGCGGGCGGTGCTGTCCTGGCTGACGGCACCGCCCGTTGTCGTTACCGGAGGATGCGTCGATGTCGGGTCTCTGGTCGGCCCTGAAGAGCTACCTGTACGGCATTGGCTGGCTGCTGGTGCTGGCCTGGTTCCTGCCGATGGCGGTGCGGCGGGTGCTGTCGCTGCTGCCGGCGGATGCCCGTCGCGAGCTGGACCAGTGCAACCTGGCCATGGCGCTGTTTCTGGGCCTGGTTGTGCTGGGGCTGTCGGTCGGCTTCGCGATCGTCGTCGCGCCGGTCCTATGAGGCCCGCGGCGGTGTCGGTGGCCGGGCGGTGTCGGCTTGTGCCGCCGGCGTCGGCCAGTATAGTCGTTTCTGCACGAGCGGGCGTGACGCGGGTTCGTGCCGGAGGAGCAGGCTGCATGTCCAGAGTCACCCTGAAGAGTGTCGGCAAGATCTACTCGGGCAATGTCCGTGCCGTCAAGGATTTCAACCTCGAGATCGAGAGCGGTGAGTTCGTCGTCATGGTGGGGCCGTCGGGCTGCGGCAAGTCGACGACGCTGCGGATGATCGCCGGCCTGGAGGAGATCAGCGAGGGGACCATCCAGATCGGCGATCGCGTCGTCAATGACGTCCCGCCCAAAGACCGCGACATCGCCATGGTCTTCCAGAATTACGCCCTGTACCCGCACATGACCGTCTATCAGAACATGGCCTTCGGTCTGAAGCTGCGGAAGTTCAAGAAGGCCGAGATCGAGCCGCGGGTTCGCGAGGCGGCGGAGATTCTGGGCATCGAGGAGCTCCTGGAGCGTCGCCCCAAGGCCCTCTCCGGCGGCCAGCGTCAGCGCGTGGCGGTGGGCCGCGCCATCGTGCGCAAGCCGGCTGTGTTCCTCTTCGACGAGCCGCTGTCGAACCTCGACGCCAAGATGCGCGTGCAGATGCGCACCGAGATCAGCCGCCTGCACAATCGCCTGCAGACCACCATGATCTACGTCACCCACGACCAGGTCGAGGCGATGACCATGGGCGACCGTATCGTGGTCATGAAGGACGGCCTCATCCAGCAGGTCGCCACACCGACCGAACTCTACGACAACCCGGTGAATAGCTTCGTCGCCGGCTTCATCGGCACGCCGCCGATGAACTTCTTCACGGTGACGCTCATCGACGACCATGGCACGCCGACCCTGCAGGAGGAGAGCGTGGCCATACCGGTGCCGCCGGAGTGGCGCCAGGCGGTGGCGCCGTACCACGGCCGCGAGGTGACCCTGGGGGTGCGTCCCGAACACATCGGCTCGCCCACGGCCGAGGCCATGCCCGGCCTGCCGCGGCTCAAGGCCAGGGTCGAGGTCGTCGAGCCGATGGGCTCGGAGACCTACGTCTACCTGAACACCGGCCGCAATGCCTTCATCGCCCGCGTCGATTCGCATTGGCAGGGCCGCGTCGGCAGCAGCGTCGACATGGCCATGCTCCTGACCAAGGGCCACCTCTTCGACCCCGCGTCCGGCCAGGTCATCGTCTGAAGGATCCTCCTGCGCTGGCCGGGGGCGGGGCCGCGGGGGCGCGGCCGCCGCGCCCAGGACCCGGAC
The DNA here is from genome assembly GCA_012514865.1 of Lentisphaerota bacterium. GTDB lineage: Bacteria > Verrucomicrobiota > Lentisphaeria > Oligosphaerales > JAFGRS01 > JAGVUW01. The sequence goes on from JAAYZO010000714.1 coordinate 5,971, forward strand.
GAACACTGACGGGCACGGACGGACACGGACGCGATCTTCGGGCACGGGGTCGGGCCAC
>JAAYZO010000715.1 GCA_012514865.1 Lentisphaerota bacterium
AAGGGCATCATTCGTCAGCCCAGGGCAACGCCCTGGGAAAACAGACGTTCCGATTTGCAGGCTGAAAGTCTGCGACACAACGACGCACGCCACGCCGCGATCTTTGATACGAGCGGGGGCACCGGCGCGCCACGAGTGGGCGCGCTCGGCCTGCGCGGGCCTACCGGCCGGCGTCGTCGCGGCCGCGGCTCGGGCCGCCCGGGCGGCTGTCGCGCGCCCGGATCTCGGTGCGGCGGATCTTGCCGGAGATGGTCTTGGGGAGCTGCTCGACGAACTCGATCAGGCGCGGGTACTTGTACGGCGCGGTCACGTCCTTGACGTGCTGCTGCAGCGTCGCCTTCAGCTCGTCGCTCGGCGCATAGCCCTTGGCCAGGACGACGGTGGCCTTGACGACCTGGCCGCGGTTCGGGTCCGGCACCCCGGTGACGGCGCACTCGATCACCGCCGGGTGCTGGATGAGGGCGCTCTCGACCTCGAATGGCCCGATGCGGTAGCCGCTGCTCTTGATGACGTCATCGGCGCGGCCGATGAACCAGAGGTAGCCATCCTCGTCCTGCCAGGCCATATCGCCGGTGCGGTAGAATCCGTCGTGCCAGACCGACGCGGTCAGCTCATCGTCATCGAGGTAGCCGCTGAAGATGCCCAGGGGCAGCCTCGTGTCATCGGCGCGGATGGCGATTTCGCCCTCCTGGCCGCGTTCGACGGGCCGGCCGTCGGCGTCGATGAGGAGCATCTCGTAGGTCGGCGACGGCTTGCCCATGGAGCCGGGCTTGGGCTCGAGCCACGGCCACGTCGCGGCCGAGATCACCAGCTCGGTCTGGCCGTAGCCTTCCATCAGACGCATGCCGGTCTGCTCGAGGAACTTCTCGTAGACCTCCGGGTTCAGGGGCTCGCCGGCGGTGACGCAGTACTTCAGCGAACTCAGGTCGTAGTGCCGGAGGTCTTCCTTGATCAGGAAACGGTACACCGTCGGCGGGGCGCAGAAGGTGGTTACGCCGTGTCTCGTCGCCTGTGCCAGCACGGTCGCGGCGGTGAAGCGCTCGTAGTCGTGCACGAAGACCGCCGAGCCTGCCAGCCACTGGCCGTACAGCTTGCCCCAGACGGCCTTGGCCCAGCCGGTGTCGGCGACGGTGTAGTGCAGGCCGTCGTCCTGGACGCACTGCCAGTAGCCCGCCGTGAGGATGTGGGCCAGGGGGTACAGGAAGTCGTGCCGGACCATCTTCGGCATGCCGGTGGTGCCGCTGGTGAAGTACAGGAGCATGGTGTCGTCGTTGGCCGGCGCCTCGGCGCTGTCGCGGTCGCCTGCGAAGGGCGTCGCCTCGGCCAGGCCGCGGTCGAAGTCGTGCCAGCCCGGGCGCGCCCCGCCGACCAGGACCTTCGTCGTCAGGATGGACCCGGTCTCGGCCTGCGCCGCGTCGATGTAGCCGGCCAGTTCGGCGTCATTGGCGGCCACGACCATGCGGATCGTCGCCCGCTCGATGCGGTAGACGATGTCGTGCGTCTTCATCATGTGCGTCGCGGGAATGGCCGCTGCGCCGAGCTTGTGCAGGGCCAACATACAGAACCAGAACTCGTAGCGGCCCTTCAACACCAGCATCACGCGGTCGCCCTTGCCGATGCCGAGTGCCTTGAAGAACCCGGCGGCACGGTCGCTCGCGGCCTTCATGTCGGCGAAGGTGAAGGTGCGGTCCTCGCCGGCGTCGTTGCACCACACCAGGGCACGCTTCTCCGGGGCCTCGCGGGCGTAGACATCGACCACGTCGAAGGCGAAGTTGAAGCGCTCCGGCACGCGCAGCGCGAAGTGGTCGCGGAAGTCCTCGTAGGAGGTGAAGGCGGTCTTGACGAGGAATCGGTCGAGCAGGTTCATGATGGCTGGGGTCTCCGGACAGGGCGCGGTCTGGACGTCCTCCGAGGCGTCGACGTCACAGGATGATGGCCAGGAAGCGGCAGGGCTTGCCGCCGAGGGCCTGCATGCCGTGCGCGTAACTCGAGTCGAAGAAGAGGCTGTCGCCCTCGTTCAGCTCGATCTCGTTGTCGTGGATGACCACGCGCAGGGTCCCCTCGAGGACGTAGTCGAACTCCTGGCCCGGGTGGCTGTTGGTCGACAGCGGCGTGCCCGAGGGCTTCGGATCGACGACCACAAGGAACGGCTCCGCCTTCTTGTGAAGCAGATGCGCCGCCAGACTCTCGTAGCGGTACTCGCGCCGACGCTCCACGGCGATGCCCTTGCCCTTGCGCGTGACCGCGAAGACCTTCATGCGCGGACTCTCGCCCGTGAGCAGGACGGTCAGGTCGACCTTGAGACGGCTGGCAATCTCGAAGAGCATGCTGGCCGAGATGTCCTCGGTGCCAGCCTCGTAGCGTTCGTAGGTGGCGGTCTCGAGGCCGAGACCGCGGGCCATATCCGCGGCGCTAAGCCCGGAGATCTCGCGCAGATCACGGATCCGGGCGGCGATTTCGCGCAGTTTCTCCTGCATGGGCGTGGGCCTCCCTGGTCGTCGGGTTGGGGCGCACCGGCTGGCCGGCACAACGCCGCCGGCCAGGGCGGATAGGTGCCGCCGGCACAGCACGGGCCGGCGGCACGACGCCGCTAAGGTTACGGCGCGGCCGCCGGGGCCGCGGCGGCCGGCGCTGCCGCCGGCGCGGGTG
>JAAYZO010000716.1 GCA_012514865.1 Lentisphaerota bacterium
ATGAAGCCCTGGCGGAGGCGGTACACCTGCGTCTCGAGCTTCGGGCCGGCGCCGGGCTCCTCGGTGCTCTCGGTGACCCAGACGACATTCTCGCCGAGGTGGAAGGCGACGCCCATGTTGCGGGCGATGTAGCCAAGAATCTCGCTCAGCGGGGTGTTGCGGACGCGCACGGTCAGGGCCTTCTCGGCCTCGAGGGCGTCGTCGGCGATGATGTTCAGCCCCTCGATCTGAGTCAGCGCCTGGACCAGCTCCTTCACCCCGGCATTCTCGATGTTGATGTCGACACGGCGCTTGAAGAGCTCCTCCATCGGACCCGGGGGCAGGGCGATGCTGGGCGAGAGGCCGTCGATGGTGAGGGTGCTGCCGTAGGCCGACGGGAGGGTGAAGCGCTGTTCGACCTCGGTGAGGGCGCGCCGGTCGGCCTCGCTCTTGCCCTGGTCGAGGGCGACGGCGTCCTTGGCGGCGCGGATCTCGCCGCGCAGTTCGCCGATCTCGGCCTCGTAGAGGCCCTGGCCGACCAGGGGCTGCAGGCCGGCCTCGGCGGCGGCGATGTCGCCGCGCTCGAGGGCCTTGCGGACCTCGTCAAGGCGCTGACTGGCCGCCTTGAGGAGTTCGCGGTGCTCGGCCTGCTTCAGGGCCTCGGCCTGACGGCCGTCGGCCGTGGCCGGCGCCGCGGCGGGAGACGCCGGCGGGGCGTGCTGACACGATACCAAAAGACCGCCCAACACCGAGGCAAGCAGAACTCTCCACGTACTCATGGCGTGCTCTCTCCGATCATGCATGGACCAGACTGCCTCGAAGAACGGGCCGCAAAATCCCTGACAACACACCGGCGCCCCGGCCGCAGGACGCGTGCCCGCGCTGCCGCCGCGCCCGACGGAACCGCCCTCCCGCGGCGGTCACGGCGTCCAGGTGCCGTCTTCCCAGAAGTTCTTACTCAGGAAGAAGTTGCCGATGTAACCGACGTTCTGAACCGGGGCGTTGTCGCCGGAGGCGACGGACTTCTTCTTGTTGAGGTGCCAGCCGCAGCGGACCATCGGAAAGAGGCTCGGGTCCCAGGGGTCGATCACGTTTTCCTTTTTGCCCGGTTTGTTGTAGCCGGTCTTCATCTGCCACTCCTTCCATTCGGCCCAGGTCTGCCCTGAGCCAAACTCGCAGTCGGCATCGGAGTACTCGTAGAAGTAGCTGATGACGTGGCCCTTCTTAACATCCCAGAGGCTGAAGTCGGGATCGACATGCACGCCGGTGCTTCCAGGACGGTCGTAGGCCTCGGGGAAGTCGCCATCCGGGCGCTGTAGCCAGGTTCTCTCGGTGGCGTCCTTCTTGTTGCCATCGCTGGGGCAGCGGTAGACCTGGACGGCGCCGATGTACTCACCTTGGATACGCGACAGCCAGAAGGGCATGCCCTCATCCCAATCGCCGCGGTACATGACCACGCCGAGGCCGATCTGCTTGAGGTTGTTAAGGCAGGACGTGGCGCGCGCCTTCTCGCGGGCCTTGCCCAGGACCGGCAGGAGCATCCCGGCCAGAATCGCGATGATGGCAATCACCACGAGAAGCTCGATCAGGGTGAAGGCCGTGCGGCGGATACCCCCGCGGCACGACGGCGATCGGCCGGGACGGTCGGGAAGGCTGCAGCGCTGGGCGTCTCCGTGTCTCATCGCTAGGCTCCTCGCAGTCCAGCGCCTATGGCTGGCCAGGCTCTACGTTAACGCGTCGCGGCCCATCCCACAAACCGCCCGCGAACGCCTCACCGGGATGCCGCCGTCGTTCTACTAACGCTCCGCCCATGGCGCTGATTGGTGTGCCGCCCGCGGAATCGCGCCGGGCCGGCGCCACCGGCTGTCGGGAGGGGGGCATGGGGGACAGCAGGGACAGCAGGGACAGCAGGGACAGCAGGGACAGCA
>JAAYZO010000002.1 GCA_012514865.1 Lentisphaerota bacterium
CGACCCCGGATGCCGCCGCGGCCTGAAGGCACGCGGCACACTTCCGGCTGAAGCCGGTGCTCTGACGAAGAAGGCTCAGCAAACGATGGGCCGTGCACCACCGCCCGAACTCGACTGACCGGTTACCTCGGCTGGCGCGGCGGGCTTGCGGCCGGGGTGGGCGTGGGGTAGTGTCTGACGACACGTGCTGGTGGACTTGCTGCGGAGGTAGAGCCATGGCCCGTCGGTGTCGACTGTGCCTGCTGACTGTCTTCGGGGTTCTCATGGGCGTCGGCTGTCTGGCGGCCGAGCCTGGGGTCCTGCTGCGCTACACCACCTACCTGATGGTCCAGCCCGGTCCGGCGCCGGTGCCGGTCCGTCTGGAGTCGCGCGCCTACGGCGACCGCCATGGCGACCATGTCTACAGCGACTCGCCGGAGATTGCCCTGCTCGATGCGAGCGGGCTGGCCCTCGAGGAGATCTCCGGCCGGCTGGGCGAGACCCTGACGGTGGCGGTGCCGGCGTCGGCGGCGCCATTCGTCCTCTTGCGTCTCGCGCCGGGCGGCAACTACCTCCAGGCCAGCCTGGCGGCGCCGCATGCGATGGTGGCGACGCCCTCGGCGCCCCTGCATTGCGTCGGCGGCCTGAGCCGTCAGTACTTCCTGGTGCCGCGCGGGGTGTCGACGGCCGCGGTGTGGTTCCATGCGGTCTCGGTGGGCGAAGCCGGCCGTGCTCTCGTCTACCGCCCTGACGGCGCTCTGGCGGCCGAGCTCGAGGACGACTTCAACGAGCCGACGCCGCTGGAGTTCGAGGTCCCCGAGGGCCTCGACGGGCAGGTCTGGTCCGTCGCCCTGGAGGCGCCACGCCGGCCGGAGTGGCGGGTCGACGACTGCGCCATCTGGCTGGGTGCGACCCTGCCTGGCCTGCTTAGCCCGGAGCCCGCCTGGGCCGAGGCGCTGAGCCGGCCTCTGGCGACGGCCTGGCGGACGGTCATGGACTTCGAGGGCGATGACGCCGGAGTGACGGTGCAGTGGGACCGTGCCCCGCCGGCGGGCGTCGAGCTGCTCGGCCGGGCTGGGGTCTCCACGGCGCGGCCGTATCGCGGTCGGCAGTCGCTGCGTCTCGAGATGGCCCTGCCCGAGGGCTACGACGGCGCGAACATGCTCAAGGCCTTCACGCGGGCGGTCCCGGCGGCGGGCTGTCGGCGGGTGAGCTTCTGGTTCCACGGCGATGGCTCCGGCCGGCAGCTCCAGGTGCGCCTGCGCGATGCTCACGGGGAGCACTTCCACACGCCGGCGGTGCCGATTGCCTGGGAGGGCTGGCGGCAGGTCGTCGTCGACGTCGCCGGACCCGGCACCGTGGCCGCGGGGGGCGACGGCAATCAGCAGGTCGACGGCCCGGAGGTCGTCCTGGTGTTCCAGATCCGGCACGCGCCGGGCCAGCCGCGGCAGGCGGTGTATGACCTCGATGATGTCGCGGTGTCGCCTTAGGGAGGACCTTGGCTATGCGCCTGGGTACAATGCTGTCGATGCTGCTGGTGATGATGACGGTCGGGCTGTGGGGCCTCGAGCCGACGCGGGCGCCGGTGTACTACCTCCTCGACTACGGCGGGCAGCACCTGGACAACCCCGACTACGTCGCCTGGGTGCGCGAGCTGCCGCCGGATCTCCTGCATTTCGGCAAGGACGTCCCCATGACACACCTCTACGGCCCGATCCAGGCGGTCGGGGGTGAGAACCAGGCGCACGGGCGGCATCGCGCCGACATCCGCCGCCTGAGTCCGGGCGAGGTCCGCGACCGCCTGGCGACGCTGCAACGGCTGAATCGCGACCTCCATGCCGCCGGGGTGCGCTGGGTGATGCCCTACATCGCCGCCATCACCATGGCCGGCGACCCGGCGCGCCGGGAGGGCTTCTTCGAGTTCTACGACCACTGGGACGAGTACCGCGAGTTCGGCCTGGGACCGCGACCGGCAGCGGCACCCGAGACCTGGATCGCGACCCGCGCCGACGGCTCGCCGCATACCTTCGGCAAGGACCTGGCGCCGGACTACTACACCGGCATGAACCGCTACGTCGTCTGCATCGAGCACCCCGACTGGCGCGCCTGGCTGCAGCAGGTCACCCGTCTCTGTGCCGAGGCCGGCTACGACGGCGTCTTCCCGGACAACTCCAGCGCGATCGCCTGCCACGCGCCGTCCTGCCAGGCGGCCTTCCGGCGTTATCTCGAGGGCCGCTACGGCCCGGCTGAGCGTGCGGCGCTGTTCGGGAGTGCCGACCTGGCGGGGTTGCGTCTGCCCAGCGAGCGTGGCAGTCTCCTGCATGTCGAGGCGCAGCGTTTCTACCAGACCAGCCTGGCGCATCATCTGGGTGCGATGCGGGCCGCGGCCCGGGCGGTGAACCCCGACTTCCTCATGTTCCCCAACTGCGGGTCGCCCGTGCTGTCGGCCGAGTACCTCCTCGGCCATGCCGACTTCCTCATGCTCGAGGGCGGCGCCAGGGACGTCCAGGGCACCGGCTGTGAGGTGACGAGCATCATCGGCGAGGCCAGCCACCGCGAAATCGTCGACAACATCCTCGAGTACCGCTACGTCGCGGGCCTGCCCGAGCACATCGGTCTCCTCCTCCTCGAGATGGGGCGTACGCCGTGGTCGCGCAAGCTGAGCCTGGCCGAGGCCGCGGCCTTCGGCAGCGGCGCCTGCAACGGGGTCCGGCCGAGCACGCGGGAGGTTCTGCGGCCCTACATCGAGTTCCTGCGCGCGCATCGCGATCTCTACGAGGGCAAGCGCTCGGCGGCGCAGGTGGCGATGGCCTTCTTCCCGATGCAGGTGCACTACCCCGACAACCGTCACTGGAGCACGGCCGGGCGGCTCAAGGACCGCCTGGGCAGCCTGCAGGTGCCCTTCGATGTCATCTCCGAGACCGGCCTCACCGCGGCGCGTCTGGCGGGCTACCGCGCTGTCGCGGTGCCGGATCTGCGCAGTGTCGGCGACGCCGAGGTCGAGGCCCTGCGGCAGTACGTCGCCGCCGGCGGCACGCTCCTGGTCGTGGGCCGCTTTGCCGAGACCGACGCCAGCCTGCGGCCGCGTCCGGAGCCCGCCTGGCTGTCGGCACCGGCGGCCGGCGCGGCGGGCCGTATTGTGCGGCACGGCGGCGTGCCCGGCCGGGCCGACCTCGCGGGGATGCTGGGTGCGGCCGGCGTGTCGACCCTGATCGGCGCCGGGACGGGCCGCGAGGCGCCGCGGCCGCTGCTGCGGGTGATGCTCTACGAGGGCCCCCAGGAGCGTGTGCTCCATCTGCTCAACTACGACGCCCCGGTCGCCGCTGCCGGCGGCCTGCCGCGGGCCCTCGCCGGGGTGCCGGTGCGGCTGGCCCTGCCGCCCGGCGCGGTCGTCAGCGGGGTGACCTGCCTGGACCCCGAGGCACCGAGCCAGGAACTCGAGTTCCGCTCGGGCGACGGCGTCTGTGAGTTTACCGTGCCGACGTTCGCGCTCTACGCGGTCTGCCAGGTGCGTCTGCGCTGACGGAGCGAGGGGCTGGCCCAACGCCGCCTGTCTGGTGCGGCGATCCGCGCCGTCGCGGGCGTCGTCGTGTCGCAGACTCTCAGCCTGCCATGCCTAACACCCTGACGGGGATGGTGCCTGCCGCTCTGCTATACCTGGCGTTCCGCGCCGGAGGCCTTGCTCGTATGAAACATCGCGTCGTTGTGCTGTCGATGCCGTTGCGGCTCGTGGACGCATTCGCGTCTGTGGACACTCGCGCTCCA
>JAAYZO010000717.1 GCA_012514865.1 Lentisphaerota bacterium
AGCGTCTCGTAGCCACGCCACGCCTCGACGACGAGGGCAACGTTGCCGAGCGCCTGCGCGCCCGAAGTCGCTGTGATCCCCGGGGAACACCCCCGTAGCCGCAGTTCGCGGATGGCGGCGAAGACCTCGTCCCGACACCCCGCGGTCGCCCAGGCGGTGCGCTGGCCGGTTACCTGCCCGGCGCCGGCACCGTCCAGAGCCTGATCGAGCAGGCGGCGCTCCTCGAGCGATGACACCAGGGCGGCTCTGCCCAGCAGTTGCTCGGCCAGAGCCTGCACCAGGCTGTGCAGCGTGAGGAACTCCCAGCCGAAGAGGCAGGGCGTCGTGCGTAGTTGGCGGCGGCGGAAGCGCTCCAACTGGCTGCGGTGTTCGGCGATAACCAGGTGCCTGGCTGGTAGCATGGCGTCCTCCATCCGCGGCGCCTGCCCGCAACGGCCCGCGCGCCAGTGGCAAGCTAACCCGGGTTGCGCTCGTCCTCAAGGACTCGTCGGGTACCGACGATAGGGACTTCAGAAGCTGTGAGGATACTGTCCATGGGATATGGCCGGTTCTTGGCGTAGTGTGACAGGGCAACATAGAAGGGAGGCACGCGCGCGGGCGGGCATGCACCGATTCGCTGGCTGTCACAGACCATGACTGACTCGCCGATACGAGGCGCTGAGGACAGATGGTGATGCCGACCAGCAAACTGGAAGACGAAAGCACATGCGGAGGCCGACTGCCCATGAGGATCATGGCCATAGCCGACACGGACGACGTCACCTGGGCTGGTCCCAGCCCGCGAGTGGACCTCGTCGTCTCCTGCGGCGACGTGTACACCCCGGTGATCCAGGCGGCGGCCAAGGCATGCCCAGCGGCCTCAGTCGTGGCGGTCAAAGGCAACCACGATCTGCCCGCTGCGTTTCCGCTCCCGATCATCGACCTCCACCTCAGGGTCATCACGCTGCCGAATGGCCTGCGCGTGGGCGGCTTCAACGGTTGCTGGCGGTACAAGCCCAGGGGCAACTTCCTCTACAGCCAGAACGAAGCGGCGGTCCTGCTTCAGCAGCTCCCCGCCGTGGACATCCTGGTCGCGCACAACTCCCCCGGGGGCATCCACGAGCGGGACGCGGTTGCCCATCAGGGCTTCGTGGCGCTGTCCGAGTACCTCCACAGGCACTCGCCAGGACTGCTGATCCACGGTCATCAGCACGTGAATAGGGAGACCCTGGTGGGGCGGACAAGGGTCGTGGGGGTCTATGGCTGTCGAAGGATCGAGGTATAGGGAGATGACGATGGACGACACACCCAGTCAGGACGAGGTGCGGCGCAGTCGGCTGCGGAGCATGCTGGGCCGAGAGTGCATCTACTGGGAGAAACGCATCATCGTCCACACGGCGGTCCGGGAGTTCGCCCTGTCGGCCGAGGCCGCGATGGTCTCCCTGCAAGACCTCCGCAGCCCCGGCTTCCTGCCGCCGGAGCACGTTCTGGGCGGTGCGTACGAGGGCGTCCTCACGGTGGGCGTCGCCTGGAACGAAGGCTCTTTCGATGCCGACGAATGGCGCGGGTCGGCCTACGCTCCGTGGACCGTCTACCTCAGTCCCGCGCTCGTCCGCAACGTCCGCGCGCTGAGTCTGCGGATCGCCGACAAGCCACCGCGTCGGCGGTACGCCCTTCTGCTCCAGAGGTTGCGCGACGGCAGCTCGGCGACCGATGGCACCTCAGCCGCGCGCCTCGCCACGCACGTACACGCGCTGGCCGGGCACGTGCTCGAGGGCAGAGTCGGCTTCCTGTACGGGGCTCTCTCTGTTGCCACGGAGTTCTGGAGCCGGAGCCTCGAGGACGACCACCCCGATTTCCGCCTGTTCCTTGAGCTGGCTGAGAGGGTGCGCCCCCATCGCCCGATCTTCGGCGATTGGCGCACCGCGCAAGGGCCGGAGGCGGATGCGCTCCGGAGCATCGTCCAGCCCTACGAGGAGAGGGTCCTGAATGCCTGCCGCCGCCTGGCGGGGAAGCACGGGCCTGAGCCAGGTGCCTGAACCGGATATGGGGTGAATCGACGGAGGAGAAGGGGCAGACACGCGACTGACAGCCGGCATGCTGGAACGCTTAGGTCGGGCAAGGGGCGCCCGTCTGAGCCGCTGGGGGCAGAGGGTGTCGCCGCCTCGATCAATGTCTCACTGTGTCGGCGGCACATGGTGACAATTTGCCCACGCCGTGGTGAATCTGCGAGGTTCTGTAGCACTGGAACCAGACGCGACGATGACTCGCGCAGAGGCGCAGGGGCGCAGAGGGATAGGGGGAACCCGATCAGGACCGTCGTGGTTGGAGCCGCGGTACATGCTCGAACCACAGCGACGACGTGCAGAGACCTGGCCCCCGCCGCTGTGTGAATGGCCTCGAGGAGTGAACCCTCAGCGACTCTGCGGGAGAAACGGTCTGGACCTCTCTCCCACGGCATCAGCGCTCGGCTCCCGGCCGCGCAGCACACCATGCGACCAGGTCCGCCTGCCTGTCGGTCCCGGGTTGCGATCCCGCTGCCCGCACGGCCTCGCCGGCCGCCTCCGGCGTCTCACCGAGAGCCACCAGCACGCAGGTCGCCAGGGAGCCCGTGCGGCCGACCCCGGCCGCACAGTGGATGAGGATCCGCTTGCCCGCCTTGAGTCGCCGATCCAGGTCAAAGGCGAGCTCCCAGAAGGCCTCCAGGTTGCGCGGGCTCGCGTAGTCCTTCACGGGGAAGGTGACGACCGGGCACGGCACCCGGCCATTCCGCAGCGCCTCGGCATAGGCCGGCGATTTCCGTCGCACCTCGCCTGGCTGGGCCAGGTTGACGATGGTCTGCACGCCCGCAGCGCGGAGGCGCCCCCAGCACGCATCGAACGTCTCGAAACACCCGGGCATACTGTGGAGGAACAGCATTCCGTACTACTATCCGTCAGAAACTTGCTCTCCGGGCAGGCTTCTGGCTACAGACGTACAGTCCACAGACGCACCCTCCCCCTGGGTTGCGGGCACAGCCCGCGCTGGGGACCTCTGCGGGCAACGTGACCCTGCGGAACATGCGTCGGTCCTCCTGGCCGCTGTGAGCTGCCACATCTCGCGCGGCAGCCTCACCAGCGCCCGGGCAGAAGAGCCGAGTCCCATACTGCACCGGGCATGCCTGCGTCGGCCTATCGCCCGAGAGCACTATCCGCGTCACGGGGTCCATCTGTGACACCGGGACGCGCCGCGCGCCGGCTGGCCAGCACGAAGCGGAGTCCGCCGCGGTTCGGCGACGGATGCCGCGGCGACGCCGTGATCAGGGGCGTACGGCATGCCTCATCCGCGCGCCTCGGTCAATCTGACACTCCCTCCGCGGCCGCGCCCAAGTCTGATCGTCCCACGCTGGACGAGTGCGGCCTTGACGCGTCGGTAGGTCAAATCGTCCCATCCGAGGGCCCGCCGTAACGTCGTGTTCCCCGCTGTCCCACCCCGCAAGCGCAACTCGTCGAGGAACCCATCGATCTCCTCCTGCGAGACCTCACGCAAAGGCCCCGCAACAGCTTCCTGCTCACCGTCCGCAGGCTGGCCAACGGGAATTCCCGGCAGTGGGTGGTTCGCTGCCCACTCAGTCCATGCGACGGGCAGAAGCTGAAGCAGTTCCTCCAGTTCCTGCTTATTGCAGACCGCAACACGCGTGTAGCCGTGTAGGCCGTCCCTCAGGTTCAGCAAACGGATATGCCGCGTGTAGGAATCCGGGCGGCGACACAACGAGACCTTGACGCCTTTCTTCCTCTTTCCGGTGAATACCTGCTCAATAGCGACGAAGTTCGGGTTCACTTTGATGCCAAGTGCCCGGTCCTGGTATCGGCTGACTGCGAACCCCACCAAACGCTTGCCCAGGAGGTCAGCAACTCTCGTCAAGACGGCCTCAGCAGCGTAGATACTGAAATCGGCAACGCCAGGGAAGAACTTCCGGACGTTCAGGGGCGTCTGCCACTCCGTCTCTCCGGCGTTACGGCGCAGTTGACCCCCTGCCGGTCCAACATGGACGTCGTTCTCGCCGACTCCAACGTTTGGCTCCCCTCCGTTTGCGCGGACAGCCTCCACCAGTAACTGAACGACCTCGTCGTGTCCGTTCTCGCGGGCCAGGTCAACCGCCGCCGGCCCCGTGGTCTTTGGCTCCCCAGAGCAGTCCTCGCCTCGGAACCCCGGGTTCGCCCCACACCGGAGCAGCAACCGCACGAGGTTGGCATCGCCTCTCGCCGCCGCCCAACCCAAGGGAGTGTGCGCTGCATCTTCAATTGTCCCTGGAGGACGCACTGCCTGTCGTGGATCGCGACATTTCTCCAGGATGAGACTCACCATTTTCGAGGTGCTCTCAGCGAGGCAGTTGTTCCCGTCTTGGGCACGCTCGATAGCCCTCCAGACTGCCAGTTGACCGATCGTGTCACAGTCGCCAAAATCCACATCCATATCAAGGTTCAGTCCGGCGTCGAGCAACTTCCGGAGAATCTCCACCTTACCCGAGTCAACCGCGCCCTTCACAGGGAGGTAGTCGTCGGAATAGACCCAGCCCTGGAAGCCATGGGATCCGTCGGGGGATGCTCCGCGGCTTAAGAGCAGATCCATGATGACCTCGGCCCCGAACCCTGCAGCTATCGCTAGCGGCGTTGTCTGAAATGGGAAGGGTACCAGTATGCCAATACCAATATCGAAGAGCGGGCGCACATTCACTTCGCAGTCGGCGTACGCACCATGGTCCAGCAGGAGTCTGACGATCTGGGCACCCTCTTCAGCATTATCGGGATCGAGGGCAGCGACCAGTGGAGCGTAACGAGTGAGTTCGTCGATACTGAAGCCCTCAGGAAAGACGAAGTCGAGCTTGACACCTCGATCGAGCAGCCACTCGACCTGCTCACGCGCGCCACAGTCGATTGCATCCGCAACGAGGCATGGCTCCAGGTTGTCGGCGCGGCGCCCGGCATGAAGGATCAAGGGTAACAGTTGCAGTGCCTCAGGC
>JAAYZO010000718.1 GCA_012514865.1 Lentisphaerota bacterium
CCGCAACGACTACGCCATGCTGCGCCTGCGTGAGTGATCGCGAGTCTCGCGCGCGAGGCGCGCCGTCAGGGCTGTTCGAAAGTCCGGTTCTGGCACCCCTCCAGGGTGCATGGCGTGAAATCCGCGGTTCCGGGGGTCGTACTGCCGCACGACCCCCGGCTACGATCTTGCACCCCTCCAGGGTGACCGAGAGAACGCTGACGCGATCCTCGAACAGCCCTGGCGCGCCGTGACTCGCGGTTGACAGGAGGCTCTTGCGGCCGTCTATTGGCGCGAGCAAGCCACCGGCGTCGCGGCCGCCACCGCGGACGCCCAAGGACACGAAGCCACCATGGACAATCCCATCCTCTTCGACTGCTGGGCCGCCTACGGGCCGCATCCCTCCAAGGACCCGGAGCAGCGCTGGACCCTGGCGCACCTCCTGCAGGACCTCGACCTCTACGGCATCAGCGCCGCGCTGGTCCGCCACGACCAGTTCGCGCACTACGACCCGATGCACATCAACCGCCGCCTCACGGCCGAGATCGCGCCGCACCGCGACCGCCTGCATCCGTGCTGGTGCGTCATGCCGCACCAGGCGGGCGATTTCCCGGAGCCGCGGGCGCTGCTCAAGGCCATGGACGAGGAGGCCGTCCGCGCGGCGCTGTTCCTGCCGAATACACATGGCTACCCGATCCACGAGGACATCCTGGCGCCCCTGGCGCAGGCCTTCAACCCGCGCCAGATGCTGGTGCTGACCACCCTGAGCGAGCTGGGGGCCAGCTACGAGAACGCGGTGCGCTTCTGCCGCCTCTTCTCGTCCTGCCCGGTGGTCCTGGCCGAGGGCAGTTGGGCGCAGTGGCGTCTCCTCGTGGCGATCCTCGACGCCTGCCCGAATGCCTGCATCGAAATGAGTTCCTTCCAGGCCAACCGCGCCCCGGAATTCTTCGCCGAGCGCTACGGCGCCGGCCGTGTCCTGATCGGCAGCGGCCTGCCGATGCGCAGCGGCGGCGCCGCCCGCGGCATGGTCGACTGGTCGCTGCTCGATGACGACAGCGTCGCCCGCATCGCCGGGAAGAACCTCGCCGGCTACCTGAAGGCGCCGATGCCAAAACCGCTGCCGGTGCCGGCGAACGCCGACGTCCTGGTGCGCGAGGCCCGCGCCGGAAAGCCGCTCTCAATGATGGTGCTCGATGCGCACTGCCACGTCCTCGACGACGGCCTCAACGGCGCCGGGAACCACTACGTCATGATCAAGGGCGACAGCCTGAGCATGCTCGAGCTGACGCATCGCATGGGCATCGACGTCACCGCGATGATGAGCTGGAGCGGCACCGTCTCGATGGATGTCGTCGCCGGCAATACCCAGATCGAGGCGATCGTGCGGCGCTCGCCGGAGGAGATCCTGGGGCTGTCCTCGGCGGACCCGACGCACCAGAGCCCCGAGGAGATCCGCGCCGTCTGCGAGCATTACCACGGCCGCGTCGGCTTCCGCGGCCTCAAGCCCTACACGCGCAACGACGTCCCCTACAACGACCCGCGCTATGACGACTACTGGACCTACGCCAACGCCCACCGCCTCTATGGCCTGCTCCACACCGCCAGCAACGTCGGCGGCATGGCCGCCGTCCGCGACCTGGCGCGGCGTTTCCCCGAGGTGACCTTCCTGGTGGCCCACACCGGCAGCTCGTGGAGCCTGGCCCGCCAGGTCGCCGACGCCGCCAGCCAGTTCCCCAACATCGTCGCCGAGCTGACCTACACCGCCGCCATCAACGGCATCATCGAGTGGCTCTGCAGCCGCATGGGACCGGAACGCGTCCTCTTCGGCACCGACGCCCCGATGCGCGACCCGCGCCCGCAGCTCGGCTGGTGTGTCTATGCCGACCTGCCCGAAGCCCACAAGCGCCTCCTCGTCGGCGGCAACTTCGCGCGCATCCTGCGCCGCGGCGATCTGCCCGGCCACGAGCTGCCCGCCGTCATCCGCCGCGCCACCGCCTGAACCCGACGCCCAGCCCCCGTCCGCCGGCGGTTCACGCCGGCGGACGGGGATGCCCCACCACGACCCGCCCGGTGCCCATGCACGACGCGCCCGACCCGACATCGCAGCACGCCCCCAGCGGCCCCCGGACGGCCCTGGCACGGTGGTTCGGCTTCCACCGCTTCCGGGCCGGCCAGGAGGAGGTCGTCGGCCGCCTACTGGCCGGCGAGGACCTCTGCGTGGTCATGCCGACCGGCGCCGGCAAGTCGCTGTGCTACCAGTTGCCGATCCTGATGCGTCCGGGCTACGGCATCGTCGTCTCGCCCCTGATCGCCCTGATGAAGGACCAGGTCGAGGGCCTGCGCGAACGCGGCATCCCGGCGGCCTTCGTCAACAGCACCCTCGACCTCGCGGCGCAGCGTGCCGTCCTCGACGAGGCCGCCGCCGGCACCACCAAGCTGCTCTACGTCGCCCCGGAGCGCTTCCGCGCCGCCGGTTTCCGGTCGCTGCTGCGGCGCCAGCCGCCGAGCCTGATGGTCATCGACGAGGCCCACTGCGTCAGCCAGTGGGGCCACGACTTCCGGCCCGACTACGCCCGCCTCGGCGAGGCCCTCGCCGAACTCGGCGTCGCGCAGGTCTGCGCCTTCACCGCCTCGGCCACGCCGGCAGTGCGCGAGGATATCGTCTTCACCCTCGGCCGACAGGCCATGGCCCAGGTCATCACCGGCTTCCAGCGGCCCAACCTCGCCTTCCAGGTCTGCTCCACCCGCAGCCAGGCCGACAAGCAGCACCACCTGACGCGCCTCCTGGCCGAGCCGGCGCCGACCCTGATCTACGCCTCCACACGCAAGGCCGTCAGCGCTATCGCCGACGAGTGCCGCTGCCTGGCCTACCACGCCGGCATGCCGGCACGCCAGCGCGACCAGACCCAGAACCGCTTCATGACCGACCCGACGCCGGTGCTGGCCGCTACCAACGCCTTCGGCCTGGGCATCGACCGGCCGGACGTGCGCCGGGTGATCCACTACGCCATGCCGGGGTCGCTCGAGGCGTACTACCAGGAGGCCGGCCGCGCCGGCCGCGATGGCGAGCCGGCCGACTGCGTCCTGCTCTACGCCCCGCAGGACCGCTTCGTCCATGAGTTCCTGGTCGAGGTCAACAACCCGCCGCCGGAGCTGCTGCAGGCGATCCACGCCGGGCTGCGCCGGCTCTGGCAGGCAAATCACGAGCAGGCCTTCGAGCTGCCCGACGAGGCGGCGCTGATGGCCCTGGCGCCGCAGGCGCCGGGGGCCCGCCATGTCGAGGCGGCCCTGCGCGTCCTGCAGCGTTATGGCCACGTCGAACGGCTCTTCGGCCGCGACCTCCCGGGTCGCCTGGTCTTCCTCGAGCCCAGCGCCGCCCTGGCGCGTGAGCACGCCCACGAATCGACGCAGCGTTCGCGCTTCCTGTCGCGCCTGGCGGCCTGGCGCGGCCGCGACCTGGAACGCGGCGTGTCCTGCACGGTCGCCGAGATGGCCGGGGTCTGCGGCCTGCGCGAAGACCAGATTCGCCGGGTCCTCGAGGCCCTCGACGGCGGCCCGATCACCTGGCAGACCGACTACGACCGCGGCGGGCTGCTGCGGCCGACACACCCCGAGGCCGAGCGCCTCGAGCTGGACCTGGCGGCGATGGAACGCAAGCACGCCCTCGACCGCGCCCGCCTCGATGACATGGTCGAGTACGCCACCCACAGCCGGCCCTGCCGACAGCGCTTCCTGGTGCGCTACTTCGGCCAGGAAACCGGCGACTGGCGCTGCGAGACCTGCGACCTCTGCCGCCACCTCGAGACCGGCGACACCCGGGAGCCGGACGCCGAGGAGATGGCCATCCTGCGCGTCATGCTCGACACCATCCACGACCTCGGCGGACGCTTCGGCCAGGGCCGCGTCGTGCAGCTCCTGGCCGGCTCGACCGAGGCCGACCTCCTGCGCTGGCATCTCGACGACCACCCGCGCTACGGCGACCTGGAGCACATCCCTACGGCACGGCTCTACCGCCTGCTCAAGGCCCTCCTGCAGGCCGGCTGCATCGAGGTCGTCGGCGACCCGCGCTTCCCCTGCGTCGATATCACCGCCCTCGGCCTGAAGCTCGCCCGCGGCCAGGTGACGGTGCCCCTCGACCTGGGGCCGGCACCGCGCCCGCGCCGCCGGACCGCCCGAGCCGCCGCCCGCAATCGTGGAGCCACCGCCGACCCCGACACGGCCGACGCCGACGACCGCACGGCCGACGCCGACGACCGCACGGCCGACGCCGACGACCGCACGGCCGACGCCGACGAGGAGAGCCTCTTCCAGAGCCTGCGCGAGACCCGCCAGCGCCTCGCCGCCGAGCGCGGCGTGCCGGCCTACGTCGTCGCCAGCGATGCCCTCCTGCACGAGTTCGCCCGCCACCGCCCCCGCGACCTGGCCGCGGCCGAGGCCATCCACGGCATCGGACCGACACGCCTGCGCGACACCGCCCCGGCCCTGCTCAAGGCCATCGCCGCCTGGCAACGCCGGACAGATCTGCCGTCTGGCAGTTGACGGCCAGAGGCCTGGGAGGCAGTCCCTACCCCTGCCCTCTCCGCGACAGGCCTACAGGCGGATCTTCCTCCACTGGCCGTTACCTGCCAGTGACGGAAGCTCCGATTTACGGGAGGCTTACTAACCTGGATTATTCGCGAAGCGCGGATGCTTCGCTCACCATCCACTTGCGCCGCAACTCGTTGCGGCGCAAG
>JAAYZO010000719.1 GCA_012514865.1 Lentisphaerota bacterium
ACAGGCCACCCTTCGGGCTTCGACGCGAGGCACGTGCGGCCTCTTGCTCAGGGCTAACCTTGAGCAAGCGGCGCACCGCGACGCGCGTCGAAACTTGCGCCGCAACGAGGTGCGGCGCAAGTGGATTGTGGGCGAAGCATCCGCGCTTCGCGAACAATCCAGGTTAGCGGCTTGGCGAGATAACCTCCCCCTCCCCGGATCCGGCCACGACACGATGCGCCTCAGCGCTCCGACTTGCCGCGGCCCTTGCCGTCGCCCTTGCCGGCGCCGTCGCCCTTGTCAGCGCCGCCATCCTTGCCGCTATCCTTGCCGCCGTCGCCCTCAGCGGCGGCGCCCTCGCCGAGGCCGTCGATCGGAACGGCATTCTCGAACTCGAGGAAGGTCTCCGCGACCTCGATCTGGCGCTTCATCGACTCGAGCGGCCCGGTCAGGCGGTCGGCCAACTGGTAGGTCTCCGTGGCCTTGCGGTCCTGGCCCTGCTCCCCGAGTTTGTCGCCCTTCTCACGGAGTTCCTCGTACTTGCGCCGGGTCTCGTCGTGCTCTTTGCGACGCGGCCGGGTGTACTTCTCCACCGCGGCCTCGAGCTTGCGCACCTGACGCTTGATCTTGGTCTCGAGGCCCTTGACCTCGCGCTCGGCCTTGCGGGCCTCCCGGTCCTCGCCCGCCGCCACATTCCGAACCGTGGTCAGCTCCGCATAGTACTGGTCAATCTCGTCGTGCAGCGCCACGATCTCCATCGACTCAGGGTCCTTCGCCTTGCGGAACTGATCGATGTACACCGCCCGCGGCAACTCCTTCTTCTCCACCGCCGCCTTCTCGGCCGCCTTCTCGCCCTCGCCGTCGCCTTTCTTCCGAGAGCTCTTGCCACGGCCCTCGGCAGCCGTCAGAACCACACCCCCCGCCAACAACGCCAGGATCACCATCCGCGAAAGCCATACGCGACGCATGGTCCGTCTCCTTAAGCCTCGGACACCCAACACCGGCCGCCACTCCGGGCCGGCCGCCATGGATCACCAACGGCCCCGACATCGCCGAATTTAGCATGGGACCGGCTTGCAATCCATGCCCGGCATTCTATGGTATGTCTCCGCCGGCAGGAAACTGCGGCAAGGCCTCGTGGGGCATTAGCTCAGTTGGCTAGAGCGCTTGCATGGCATGCAAGAGGTCATCGGTTCAACTCCGATATGCTCCACCAATCCATCCCCTCCACCCTGATCCCCAGCAGCGTGTGACGTCGCGTCCCCCTGCGCCCCTCCGCGTCCCTCCGCGGCAAGATCCGCGCCGCCTTCTTGTCACCCCCCTCTGCGTCCCTCTGCGTCCTCCGCGGTAGAACTCTCTCCGCAAGACCCGCGCCGCCGCCCTGCGGGCCACCACTCCGGCGCCCTGAAAGGGCAGCATTCGTCAGCCCAGGGCAACGCCCTGGGGTGCAGTCGGTTACCACCAGCAGGCTGAAAGTCTGCGACAAAACGACGCGCCGCACTGCCCCCGGAACCGCCGACGACGGGCCTCGCATCCCGAAGGGATGCCAGAGCGTAGCCGGGGGTCGCGCGAGAGCACGACCCCCGGTAACACGCCCCCCCCGCACCCCGCGTCCTGAAGGGATGCCAGAACCGGCGGCTGGATGCAGCCCCTGTTAGGAAGCGCGGGCTCCCGGTATCTTGTCTGTCCCCCCGAACATCCACGTATGTCGTCCGGCCTGTTTTCGGTCATCGTCTCACTGCTTGAGGTAGCATCCGGTGGACGGTGCGATCTGCTCGACCGCCGCCCGTATCTGCCTCCGCATCTGGAACCATAGCCGGACCCGGACGACTGCGCTCCTGCCTCTCGCTCCCTGATCGTACCGGCTGCGGATCTCCCGGATGGCGTCATCAAGCTGCTTGCGGTTTCCAGTGGCATCCAGGGTGCGGTCTCGGCCATCGGCGACTATCCGGTTGGCGTCCATGGGGTGCCTACCGCCTCTGTTTGTCGCCATGGCAGGCCATGTCGATCACGACCGTACTGGCGAGAATGAGCACGTCGTCTTCACCATCAGCGATGTCCACGCCGTATGTGTCGGTCCACGCAAACCAGCGCTTGGACACCCCGGCAACCGTCGCTCTGCCTCGGTTGAGTGCGTACTCGTGATCCATGAAATCGCCTTCGGCCTCAAGGTCGTCAGGTCCAGGCACGTCAACGGTGAATCTGCACCGGAAGAGGGTGAAGAGTTCCTTCTTGACGACGGCGTAGAGTTGGCCGTCTCTATGGATCTCGTAGGTCGGTCCCCAGGAGAGGAGCTTCTGCCTGATGAAGGCCAGTTCGTTTCCTGCCATATCCTGGAACGAGAGCTGTTTACCAAGGCTGAATGCCCTGCCGTCAACGAAGAACGCGTCCCTTTCGCTCTCATCCCGGATCACGAAGTCATCGCCCCAGGAGAACAGCTTCTGCTTCATCACGTAGCGCATCTGCCCGATCCTCCGGTGGACTCGACAACGCCGTCGCCGCCACTACTGGACTTCGCCGGGGACCGAAGCGCAAGACCTCTCAGTGCCAGGCCGGGCCACTCCGGCCCCGCCATGCGCGGCACCGGTACACGCGGGTGTGAGGGGCTTACTGTCGGCTAGGAGCCTGTCGGACTTCGCAACTCGCCGCTGAAGCGGCGCGGGGTTGCGAGGTCCGACATTCTCCTGTGTTGATTGCCTGAATGTACGGCTGGCGCCGCATTCCGGCAATCGAGACCGTTGCAGCGTTTATATAGAAGCTATATAATAGTGGTATGAGTACCCGTTTCGTGACCATCGACCGGCAGACCCCGATGCTGATGCCCCCGGACTTGCGCTCGTGGGTGGGGGAAGACGACCTGGTGCACTTTGTGCTGGAGGCCGTCGAGACCGTGCCGCTGTCGCGGTTCGGGGTGAACTGCCGCGGGTCGGGGTCCGAGCAGTACCCGCCGCGGATGATGCTGGCGCTGGTGATCTACT
>JAAYZO010000720.1 GCA_012514865.1 Lentisphaerota bacterium
CCAGTCGAAACGGCGCACGTTCTCGAGGCCGGCCGCAATCCGCGCCGGCGTGTAGTAGCAGCCGCTCGTCAGCGACGGCAACGCCGCATCAGCCGCCGCCAGCGCCGCGGCGGCAGACACCAGGGAAAGCCCGACACACCGAGCGAAGGACCGATGTCGATGATGCACGTTGTGCCTCCCCCGGCGGCTGGCACAGCCGCCACTACAGCCCAGTCCCCGGCGCAGCACGTAGGTCCACGGCGCCGTCCGTGGACCTCCCGGGCGCCGGCAGCGCCCGGGAGGCGACTGGCGTGGTGCGCCGAATATGACAAGGCGGAACATCGCGTCGAGACGCGATCTCTCACACGAGCGGCTGGCACAGCCGCCACTACAGCCCAGTCCCCGGCGCAGCACGTAGGTCCACGGCGCCGCCCTGCGGACCGCCGGCCTGGCGCCCTGAAAGGGCATCATTCGTCAGCCCAGGGCGACGCCCTGGGAGATCGGACATGACTCCTTGCAGGCTGAACGTCTGCAACAAGACCGCGCGCGTCACACCGCCGTGTTTCCTACGAGAGGAAATTTCTCTGCGCTGCGCTTCACCCAGTGGCGCGGCCGAAGTCGTTGGTGTAGTATAGCGTGGGTTAGTTAACCTAGGAGGCTTTCGATGCGTCACTGGCGCGGTTGGATGGCGGCAGGGGCGGTTCTCGCGGTGCTCGGTGCGAGCGGGGATGTTCGCGCCGGCTTCATTACTGGTGTGACCATCCACCAGGTCTCCAGCGAGTTCACCGCTTCCGGCTGGGACCTCCGGGCGATCCACCTGGTCGACGGCAGCGGCCTGGTCGGCGCCGGACACAACCAGACCATCTATCCCGGGGGCGAGTCCTGGCAGACCTCCACCTCGAGTGGCACCGGCATGGTGGCCTTCGATCTGGGGGGCCTCTACGACCTCGACCGCGTCCACGTCTGGAACTACAACATGTACGACCCCTGGTATCAGCGCGGCGCCGAGCGGGTCAACATCAGCCTCTCCACGGACGGCTCGAACTGGACCAGCGTGGGCGAGTACCTGTTCCCCATCGCCACGGGTCTCGATGGCGACCTCGGCTTCGACATCTCGGCCTCATCCTGGGATCCGACCCGCTATGTGAAGTTCGACATCCTCGAGGCCCACGGGCCCAATACCTCCGGCCACGTGGGCCTGTCCGAGGTGCAGTTCATGGTCCCGGAGCCCTCCACCCTGCCCCTGCTGGGGTTGTCACTGCTCCTCCTGCGGCGCCGTCGGCGCGCCTGAGGGCCGCTGCTTCCGTCTCTCCACTGGCGTCGGCACAGCAGGCCTATCCGAAAGAACCCGTTTCTGGCACCCTTCCAGGGTGCGTGGTTCGTGGATTCGCGTTTCCGGGTGTCGTGCCCATGCGCGACCCCCGGCTACGATCTGGGACCCTTCCAGGGTGACCGGGTAAGCGCAGGCGCAAGCCTGGAACAGCCCTGCCAGCGCAGACAGAGGGCTGGCGCCGCGGCGGCGGGGCTGTATGCTAGCCTGGATCATTCGCGAAGCGCGGATGCGTCGCTCACAATCCACCTGCGCCGCCCTATAGTGTGGCGCACGTTTCGACGCGCATCGCTCCGCGCTGCTTGCTCAAGGCTAGCCCTGAGCAGGAGGCCGCAAGTGCCTCGCGTCGAAGCCCGAAGGGTGACCTGTTCAAGAGCCGCCGTGCGGCGCGTGAATCGGTCAGGCTAGCCGGCGGTCCTCAGAACACGCGGAGAACCTCTCATGACGTCCGCAGCTTTTCGTCGCAGCCTCTTTCTGGCGGCCGCTCTGGCCATGCTTTCGCCGATGGTGGTCCTGGCCCAGGAGGACCTCGCCGCGCAGGCCAGGTCGGCCCTCCTGCGTGCCGCGCACTTCTGGAGCGGCACGGTCGCCTCGCATGGCGGCTATGTCTGGGAGTACAGCACCGACCTGACGACGCGTCGTCGCGGCGAGAGCGGCGACCTGCCGCAGACGACGAACTGGGTCCAGGCCGGCACGCCGATGGTGGGCAGCGCCCTGCTACTCAGCTACGCCGCCACCGGCGACGCGGCTCTCCTCGAGGCGGCCCTGGCGACCGGGCGCTGCCTGGCCTACGGCCAGCTCGAGTCGGGCGGCTGGCATTACAGCATCGAGCATGACCCGCAACGCGTGAAGCACTGGTACCACCACCTCGGCGAGGCCGGCAAGGCCCTCGGGAACGTCACCACCTTCGATGACGACAACACCCAGAGCGCCACGCGTTTCCTCATCGAGCTGGACCGCTATGTCGACGACGCCGAGATCAGCGCCGCCGTGGCGCGGGCACTGGACTGCTTCCACCGCGCTCAGTACCGGGACGGCGCCTGGGACGGCGCCTGGCCCCAGCGCTACCCGCCGCCGAAGGGCACCTACAGCGAGTTCCCGACCTTCAACGACGGCTCGATGTCGGACTGCCTGCGCACCATGCTCCTGGCCTGGGACACCTACGGACGGCCCGAGGACGAGGCCGCGGTCCGGCGCTGCATGGAGTTCTACCTGCGCGCCCAGCAGCCGCCGCCCCAGGCCGGGTGGCCGCAGCAGGTTGACCGCGACCTCGAGCCCGCCTGGGCCCGGCGCTTCGAGCCGCCTTCAGTCTGCGGCGGCGAGTCCGCCGACAACTGCAACGTCCTCATGGATCTCGCCCAGCGCCTGAACGAACCGCGTTGCCTCGACGCCGTCGGGCGCTGCGTGGAGTGGTACCGTGCCTCGCGCATCGGCGGCACCGACGAGCGCGGCACCTGGGCGCGCTTCTACGAACTGAAGACCAACCGGCCGCTCTACTTCACTCGGACCTACGAGCTGACCTACGATGACAAGGACCTGCCCCTGCACTACAGCTTCAAGAGCAACTACGGGGTCAACGCCATGATCCGGCGTTACGAGGCCCTGCGCCAGGCCGGCCTGCAGCCCGCCGTCGAAGCCCTGAACCCCGACGAGCGCTCGCCCGAGGCCTGGAAGGCCGCCGCCGCCGGCCTCCAGGAGCGCGTCAAGACCGCCATCGAGACCCTCGACGACCAGGGACGATGGGTGCGACGCGTGCCGCGCCGCGAACAGACCCGCGATGCCCAGGGACGCATCGGCTACAGCGTCGACGCCGCCCGGCCCCTCGACATGATGTACAGCAACACGACGGTGACCAACCTGCGCGCCCTCGCCAACTACGTCATCGCCAGCCGCCAGGGCCCCGCCATCACGGCCCCGCGGCGACTGCCGCCCCCGCCGCCCCTGCCCGCCCGCGATTGAGCCAGAGGGCGCGGCCGGGCAGAGCGGTCGGACCGGTCGGACTTGTCAGACTTGTCGGACTTGTCAGACCTTTCAGACTGCTTCGCCGTCCGGCGGCCTCGAGACACCGCACCGCGCCTTGCCAGCGGGCGGGCGGCGCCTATAGTTCGTGGAAGCCTTCCATTTACCATGACACCCCGGCGGTTTCGAGGGTTGGTGCCGGGGGCGTCCACGGGTCAGAGGAGATTGGCATGAACGTCGTGATCAAGTCGAATGCCGAACAGGTGGCGAGCTGCGCCTACGCCTTCCTGCGCGAACGCATGGGCCGTGGCGGCTGTCGGGTGCTGGGTCTGCCGACGGGCAGCACGCCGGTGGCGCTGTACAAGGAGGCGATTGCGGGGGTTCGGCGCGGCGAGCTGGACTTCAGTGCGGTGCACACCTTCAACCTCGACGAGTACCTCGGCCTGCCGCCGGAGCATCCGCAGAGCTACCGCCGCTTCATGGCAGAGAACCTCTTCAACCACGTCAACATCAAGGCGGAGAACATCGACTTCCTGAGCGGCCTGCCGGCGGACATTGCCGCCGAGTGCACGCGCTACGAGAAGGCGATTCAGGCTCTGGGCGGCATCGACCTGCAGATTCTGGGCATCGGCCGCGACGGGCACATCGGCTTCAACGAGCCGGGGACCTCGCTGGCCTCGCGCACGCACGAGGCGACCCTGACGCAGGAGACGATCGCGGACAACCAGCGCTTCTTCGGGGCTGGCGAGGAGGTCCCGCGCTGGTCGCTGACCATGGGCGTCGGCACCATCCTGGACGCCCGCGAGATCCTTCTCCTGGCGACCGGCGCGTCGAAGGCCGAGGCGGTGGCCGCGATGATCGAGGGCCCGGTGTCGAGTCTGTGCACCGCCTCGGCGCTGCAGTTGCACGCCAAGGTCACCATCATCATCGATGCGGCCGCGGCCGCCAGGCTGACGCGGGCCGACTACTACCGTTGGATCGCCGAGAACGACAGCCGCATGGCCGCCTACGTCGCCGAGCGCCGTCAGCACTACCTCGGCGCTAAGGCCTGAGCACGGCCTCCCCCACCTGGAATCACCACGGGCCAGTGGGCGCCACGAGCCGAGTGGCGCTGCCCGGGCGCTACGGGCGCCCGGAAGGCCCACGGACGGCGCCCGGGACTCCGGCTCGTAGGAACCTTGGCGGTGTGGCGCGCGCGGTTTTGTCGCAGACTTTCAGCCTGCGATACGTCGTTTCCGATGTCCCAGGGCGATGCCCCATAAGCGCTAACCAAATATCTTGACAGTCCCAGTCATTACGGCTACACTATCTGTGACCA
>JAAYZO010000721.1 GCA_012514865.1 Lentisphaerota bacterium
CCAGCGCACAGGCGACCTTCAGCCCGGCGTCGCAGTTCGGCGCCCCGCAGACCACCTGCAGCGGCTCCGAGGCCCCGACCTCGACCCGGCAGACACTCAGGCGGTCGGCATTCGGATGCGCCTCCCGCGAGAGGATCTGCCCGACCACGACCGTCTCGGGGACCGCCCCGAGGGTCTCGATGCCCTCGACCTCCAGCCCGGCCAGGGTCAGCCGCCCGGCCAGCTCGGCCGTCGTCCAGGGCATATCCACATAGCTCTTCAGCCAGTTCACCGAAGTCTTCATCGACAGCGATCCCTTCCACGCGTTTCCATCTCGACGGTGCCGTCCCGTTCCGTGACCTCTCCAGTCCTCAGAACTGCGCCAGGAAACGCCTGTCGTTCTCGTACAGCAGCCGGATATCCTGAATGGCATGGCGGATCATGGCGATGCGCTCGATGCCCATGCCGAAGGCGTACCCCGTCCAGACCTCGGGGTCGTAGCCGACCGCGGTGAAGACGGCCGGGTCGACCATGCCCGCGCCGCTGATCTCCAGCCAGCCGGAGTGCTTGCAGACGCCGCAGCCCTTGCCGCCACAGAGGATGCACGAGAAGTCGTACTCGATGCTGGGCTCGGTGAACGGGAAGAAGTGCGGCCGGAAGCGCAGCTTGACCTCCGGGCCGAGCATCTCGCGGGCGAACTCGGCCAGGACGCCCTTGAGGTCGGCCAGCGAGACCCGGCGGTCGACGTAGAGACCCTCGATCTGGTGGAAGTTCATGCTGTGCGTCGCGTCGGGGGTGTCACAGCGATAGCAGCGCCCCGGGCAGACGATGCGCACCGGGGGCGGCTGGCTCTCCATGACCCGGATCTGCACCGGGCTGGTCTGGGTGCGAAGGCAGCGTCCGTCGGGGAGGTAGAAGGTATCCGCGACATCGCGCGACGGGTGGTCGGCCGGGGTATTCAGGGCGTCGAAGTTGTGGTAGACGGTCTCGAGATCCGGGCCGTCGGCGACCACGAAGCCCATGCGGCGGAAGATGGCCACCGCGTCGTCCATGGTCTGCGCCACCGGGTGCGAGCGCCCGACCTGGCGCAGCCGCCCGGGCAGGGTCACGTCGAGAGTCGCCGTCGCGACCTCGGCCTGACCGAGCGACGCCTCGGCCGCGGCGAAGGCCTCCTCCAGCTCGGCCTTGACGCGGTTGGCGGTGCGGCCGACCTGCGGGCGCTCCTCGGCCGGCACCGCCCCCATGCTCTTGAGCAGCGCCGTGATCTCGCCCTTGCGGCCCATAAAGCGGATGCGGCACTCCTCGAGGTCCGCCGCCGAGGTGATGCCCGCCAGCGCCTGCCGCGCCTGGTCGAGGGCCGCCTGCATCCGTGTCTCAATCTCGTTCATGATGACGTCCTGCACTCCGTGCCACACCCGAAGACGGCCGACACCGATCTGCGCCGCCTCGACCCGTCGGGCCAAAGGCGCTCCGCCGGAGCCGCCGCAAGCGGTTACCAATAGCCGCACAATGCCGATTTTCCAGCCGAAAGCACCGCGCAACGCGGCGTCCGCAGAGCGGGCCGCGCGAGCCAAGCGCGGCCCCGGGCGCCGCCGGCGCCCGGGAAGAGGCCGAGCCGACGCTCGGCGCGCCCAGGGGGTGCCCCCGGTGTCCCCAGGCCCTGGGACTCGAGCCCGCCGGAAAGGGACATAAGGGACCTAAGCGACACAAGGGACTCCAGGGTGGGAGCCGCCGCAGTCCCGGGCGCCCCGGGCGCCCCTGGTGCCCCTGGTGTCCCCCGCCCACGCCGGCGTTCGGCGTCGGGCGTTGGGCGTTCGGCGTCGGGCGTTGGGCGTTCGGCGTTCGGCGTTGCCTCCCTGGTGTCCCTGGTGTCCCTGGTGTCCCCGATGTCCCCATCCCTCGCCGCGGCGGCTGTCCGGCGCGGGACGGCGGTGCTACCGTAGCGCGGTGGCGGCCAGGGCGGCTGCCCTGGTCCGCCGAGGAGACCCCGCATGCGTTGCCAGACCGACCCGCTGACGCGTCTGATCCACATCGTCTACCGCGTGCCCGCGGGCGCGCCCGACCGCCTCGTGGTGCGCTGCGCGTGGTCGCCGCGGGGCGAGGGCCGGTGGCAGCCGGCCCGGGTCGAGCCCCTGATCTCGGAGACCGCCGACGCCCTCATGCCGGCCGACGACGCGGCCGGGTGGCTGCGCGGCGAACTGGTCGAGTGGCGTGCCGCCGGTCTGGAGCGCACCCTGGTCATGAACCCCTACCCGGAGGCCCTGGCCGGCGGTGTGGTCGACATCGACGTCCGCATCGCGCTCCAGGGCGACGGCGACGAGGCCCTGGCCTGCCTCGATGCCGCGGTGTGGTCGGACCAGCGCGACGTCGTCTACCTCGACGACTGGAGCACGGTCCTTCAGCCTGAGGCGGTGGCGCCCGAAGCGCGGCCGGGCTGCTGGCGTCTGGAGTCGGCGTCGACGCCGGGCGCGGCCGCGGTCGTGGCCGGCGGGCGGCGCCTGGCGAGCGACGGCGGCACCGCCCTGCCGCAGCTCACGATGCCGATGGCCCTGCGCGGCCCGCATGCGCTCTTCGTCTGCGCCTCCGGCGGTGTCCGTCTGCGCCTCTCCGGCGACCTGCGCAGCGACCGCCTGGCGTCGTTGCGGGCCGGCCACGAGGAGCTCTGGCGCTGGGCCCGCCTCGACGGCCAGCACCTGGTCGTGCGCCAGTCGTACGCGTACACCGGCCCGGCGGCGTCGGCCATCGAGTACGTCAAGGCGGTGCCCCTGGACGACGCCCTCGTGGCCCGCCTCGAGGGCGCCGTCGGGACGCCGGACCGCTTCGTGGCCGCCTACTGGGAGCCCTACAGCTACGCCTTCGCCGACGATGTCCAGGATATGTCCTGGCATCTCCAGTACCTCGATGCCTACCGCGAGGCCGACGTCTCCCTGGTCGACACCCAGCTCGGGCGATTCGGCATGAAGATGGTCTTCGAGAGCCGCGTTGCCGACCAGCTCCTCTACCAGACCCAGGGCGATCCCATCGGCGCCGTGGCCCACCCGCGCACCACCAACGTCGGCCGCATGCAGCAGTACACCAATACCCTGCAGGCGACGCTGACCTTCTCCCGTATGCTCGGCCTCAACGCCCACGCCAACGTCGGCGCCACCAACTGCTACCCCGGGTCGCCCCTGCAGGGCGAGATCTCCAAACAGCACCCCGAGTGGCGCCGCGGCGGCGCCCTGCGTTACGAGGTCCCGGAGGTCCGCCAGTTCATCCTCGACGTCTACCGCGAGATCCTCGAGGGCGGTGCCACGGGCCTCTCCATCGACTTCTGCCGCTACCCGGAGGGCGTCGACACGGCCGCGACCGCCACCGGCTTCCTGCGCGAGCTGCGCGCCCTGGCCGACGACTACGGCCAGCGCCTGGGCCGCCGCATCGCCATCCTGGTGCGCTTCCCGTTGGCCGATGAGCGCCTCGGCGAACGCTTCGACTACGCCGCCTGGGCCCGCGAGAGCCTCGTCGACTACCTCTGCCCAAGCAGCATCCAGGGGCGCTTCCACTACGCCGACATGGCGCCGTATGCCAAGGCCGTCGCGGGCACCGCCTGCGTCCTGCTGCCGCAGCTCGACGCTCTCGCCTGGGGCCTGCCTCGGCCGGGGCCCTTCCTGTGGCGCGTCCGGCAGCTCTACGACCAGGGCTTCCCGGGAGTCTATATCTACCAGGGCGACGCCATGGTCCTCGGCCGGCCGATGCTCCGACGCTGCCTGAGGACGATGCGCAGCACCGCCGGCGTCCGCCGGTTCTGGGAGGAGGACGAGCGCCTGCGGCCACAGCGCAGCAAAGGCATCTACCTCTCCAGGCCCAGTCGGCTGGAGGGCTACCACGTCTGGGAACGCCTCCACCTCTGGCCTGAGGGCGTGCCCCTCGGCGAGATGGAGGTCGACCTCGACGGCGAGAGGATCGCCCGCTTCGACGGACCGCCCTACCTCATCGGCAGCCAGGACCACAGCGGCGATACCGCCCTGCCCCCGGGCGAGCACGCCCTCCGGGTGCGCGTCGGCGATGGCGACGGCTGGCTCGAGCGCGCCTTCACGATCACGGTCGCGCCGCGCTGACGGATCCTGCCGCGAGTGGCCATCAGCCGCCGGTCCCGGATGCCCGCAGGACCGACCGCGGGCTGGCGCGGTCGGTTGCCATGTACGATCCGGCGCGCGGCGCCGTCCGTGGACCTACTGGCCGCGCGCCGGGGGCCTGGCGGCGGCGGGATCGCGGAAGATCGGCACCTCGACGGCACGACGTTCACGGATGGCCCGCACCGCCGCCAGGGTCGCCAGGGTGCTGTTGGCGCCATC
>JAAYZO010000083.1 GCA_012514865.1 Lentisphaerota bacterium
ACGCAGGGCACGGGAGCCTTCAGACTGAGGAGCAGGGAAGGCAAGAGAACAGAAAAGCAGCGCAGCACCTTGACGGCCCACATAGAAGGGCGAGTGTCCACAGACGCGAACGCGTCCACGAGCCGCCCGCAACGGCGCGCGGCCCATCCGCAGGACGGCGTGCAAAAGGAGTGTCGGCGGCATGAGCATCCATGCGTATCATCCCCTCGTGGCCTTTGCCGCACTGCCGCTGCTGACGATGCAGGTGGCCGCCACCGCGCCGCCGGCCGAGCCGGTGCTGCACCCGCGGGCATCGCGGCTGCCCTTTGCGCACCAGGGCCCGTTCGTCACCACCGGCGACGGCGGCGTGCTCTGCATCGGCGCGCGCCAGGCCTGGCACAGCCGCGACGAGGGCCGGACCTGGACCGCGACAGCGATCTTCCGCGACGGCCAGGCGTACCAGATCAGCAACGAGCGCGCCCTGCTGCGCACCCGCGCCGGCGTGGTGGTCGCCGCCTGGATGAACCTGAGCGAACGGTCCGCGCCAGCGACCTGGAACTGGGGCGGCAAGGATGCGGACTGGCGGGACTTCGTCCTGCCCATCTACGTATGCCGGAGCCTCGACGATGGCCGCACCTGGGAGGACCCGGTGCTCCTCAATCGGCCCTGGTGCGGCTGCATCCACTCGCTGATCGAGACGAGCCGGGGACGACTCGTGCTGGTCGGCCAGGAGATCATCCCGGCGTGGCGTCATGCCACGGTCGTCTTCGTCTCCGATGACCAGGGCCTGACCTGGGCGCGCAGCAATGTCCTGGACATCGGCGAGGGCAGGCACGACCACGCCGGCTCGATCGAAGCCACCGTCGTGGAGCGCGCCGACGGCACGCTCTTCCAGCTTCTGCGCACCGAGACCGGCTGGCTGTACGAGGCGGTCTCGCGCGATGGCGGCCTCCTCTGGGAGGGCCTCCGGCCGTCGAGCCTCCGGTCGGTCTCCTGCTGCGCCCAGATGGCGCGTCTGGCCGACGGCCGCCTGGCGCTGCTGTGGAACCACCCGCCGCGGCACGAGCCGGAGAGCCGGGTCAGTCGCGAGGAGCTCTTCATCGCCTTCTCGAGCGACGACGGCGCCTCGTGGTCGGCGCCGACAGCGATCGCCGGCAACTACGGCTTCCGCGCCCGCGTGTCCTATCCCTACCTCTACGAACGCCGCCCCGGTGAACTCTGGATCACGACCATGCAGGGCGGCCTGCGCATGGCCATCGCGGTGGCTGACGTCGAGGGCGCGGCCCTGCCGATCCACGAGGTGCCGGCGACGCCCCCACCCAGGCCGGGCGGCATTGTCATGTTCGGCGACTCGACCACGGCGCGGCGCCCCGGCAGCGTGGAGAAGGTCTATGCCGAGAGAGTGCAGGAGGCGCTTCAGGCCGACGCCCAGGGGCTCACGGTGCACAACGCCGGCGTCCGCAGCGACACCACGCGCCAGGCCCGCGAGCGCCTCGCCAGCGACGTGCTGGCGAGCCAGCCCGCCGTCGTGGTCGTCCAGTTCGGCATCAACGACGCCGCCGTCGACGTCTGGCGTGACCCGCCGGCCACGGCGCCGCGGGTGCCCCTGGCTGATTACGAGGCGAACCTGCGCTGGATCATCGCCGAGCTGCGGCGCCGGCAGGTGCGGCCCGTCCTGATGACCACCAACCCGACGCGCTGGACCGGCCCACTGCGTGAACGCTACGGCAGGCCGCCGTATCGTGTCGATGACGCGGATGGCTTCGACGCGCCGGTGCTGTCACACTACAACGCCGCCGTGCGCCGCCTGGCCGCCGAGCTGGCCGTGCCGCTGGTCGACATCCACGCCGCCTTCACCAGCGCCGGGCCGGACGCCCTCCTGCTCGACGGCATGCACCCGAACGACCGGGGGCACGCCCTCATCGCGGCGACCCTCCTGCCGGTCCTGCGCGGGCTGCTGCCCTGACGGATCCTCCGGAACTGGCCGTGCTCGTGCCAGTTCCGGAAGAGTCGTGTCAGCCGCGCGTCTTCCAGCGGGTGATGCTGTCGGCGCTGGTCAGGCCCTCGAGCTGATCGAGGTTGGTCAGGACCTTGCGGTAGGCCGCCACGAGCTGGTCGATGTAGGCCTCGTCGTAGCGGATCATGCGCGGCACCTGCACCAGGCGCGTGGTGATCTTCTCGGCATTCGGGCAGTCGCCGGGGCCCTGGCGCACGTCGCGCGAGGCGAAGGCCAGGCGCGTCGGCTTGCCGTCGCCGTAGACATCACACTCGTTCCAGAACGGCGCCAGGTGGTGGCAGAAGTAGCCGCCCGCCGCGGCGTGCGCGCCCTCGGCGCGGATGGCCGCGGCAATGACCGTATTCGGCACCCGGCTGATGATCTCGTCACCCAGGATGAGCATCTGCCAGTAGGAGGCGCCGACGGTCACATTCGGGTCGTCCACCGGGAAGTTACAGCGCACGCCCGGTATCTCGACCAGAGCCGAGAAGAAGCGCTGCATGGCCCTGACGCCGGGGAGGCGGTTCTCGTCATAGTGGCGGAGCTGGACGCGGGCCATCGCCGAGGTCATCTGGTGCATGCGGTACTTGTAGCCGCCCCAAGGCACCTGGGCGTACTTCTTGAACTCGGGGTTCTCGACGAACTTGACGTGGTCGCCATGGCCGAACATGATGGCGCGCTCGTAGACCTCGCGGTCGTCGGTGTTGAGCACCCCGCCCTCGCCGGTGGCCATCGGCTTCTCGTACATGATCGAGGCCGCGCCGACGTGGCCGATGCTGCCGACCTTGCGGCCCTTCCAGGTC
>JAAYZO010000722.1 GCA_012514865.1 Lentisphaerota bacterium
AAACCACGAATGATCCATGGCTGCATCCTGGAGGGATGCCAGATCGTAGCCGGGGGTCGCGCGCAGCCCGACCCCCGGAATCACGGACCCACGACCCCTGCACCCTGGAGGGGTGCCAGAACCGGACTTTCGAACCGCCCTGCCGTGGAGTCAGACCGGCTGCAGCATCGCCGCACCCCCCATCCAGCCTCCCCAGACAGCTCCAGGCCGGCAGACAAGGATCAGGACAGGGATCACGACAACGACCGGACGGCAGGCTTCTTCCTCCTTGTCGTGATCCTGATCGTGATCCTTGTCTTTCCGGCAACCGCGGAGGGGGAGGACGAGGCGTGTTTGCGGCTTGTATCGCGGGGGGCCTCTCGCTATACTGTAGCCGACAGCCTGCAACAGCAGGCAGGGGCCTCCGTCATGCCAGGGCCGACACGGCCGGGCGCGGCTCGGGGGCCGCACCGCCAGGACCACCGTAGCAGAGGTGCAGCGCGAATGAGACTGCGGCACAGCCAACCAGCGGCGCCGGCCGGTCGCCCTTTCACCCTCATCGAGCTGCTGACGGTCATGCTGATCGCCGGCATCATGCTCGCGATCACGGTCCCGGTCGTCGTCAAGATCACCTCCGGCTCGAGCGTCGAAGCCGCCTCGCGCATGATCGGCGCCCAGCTCCGCCTGGCCCGTCAGGAAGCCATCGTAAAGCGGCGCCGCGTCGCCATCCTCTTCCCGGCCAACGAGGCCGTGGGGGTGCCCGAGGAGGCGCGCTTCCTCGGCTTCCGCGCCTGCTATGTCGATGACAACGACGAGTGGACGGCGTGGGTCGAGAACACGGTATGGACCTACGTCCCCGTCGGCGCCGTCATCGCCGAGGTCGACGACGACAACGGCATCCAGTGGACCGGCTCAGCCCCGCAGCAGCCCCGTGACGACACCACCAAGATCGTCAAGAATGTCGACGGCACGATGGCCAACGAGTCGCGCGCCGTCATCTTCAGGCCCACCGGACGGGTCGGCCTGCAGTTCTCCGTCAGCATCGTCGAGGGCGCCGTCATCCCGAGTGGCGGCACCGCCACGGTCCAGGCCAAGAACCGCGACAACTGGATCGACGTGCGCGCCAACCAGTACACCGGGCGGGTCTCGTTCGTCCGGCCGGGAGTCTGACAACCTCGGAGCGGGCTTCTGCCATGACCAGACATCCCTTCAACATGATCGAGGTGCTCCTGGCGCTCGGCGTCATCGCCATCGGCGCCATCAGCGTCCTGGCCCTCTTCCCCTATGGCCTCGCCTCAACCCGCGACTCGGTCGCCGAGAGCTTCGCCGGTGACTCCGCGGACCAGTTCCTGCACTGGTTTGCAGCCCAGGCCCAGCGGGACTGGGCGACCTACGCCGGGGACTCGACCTGGCTGCCGGATGACAAGCGCGAGGTCCCCGATAAAGACGACGACGTTTACGTAGAGCCCGACTCCTGGGGCGCGGCCACCGACATCACCCCGAACCTCCGCTACGAACGCCATAGCACGGACGGCGTGCTCAAGGTCATCTTCCAGCGCAATGGCACCCCGCCGGTGGTCGACTTCTCCGGGGTCTACCGCATGTGGAATGACCCGGTGACCGTCCCAAATCCGCAACTCTTGAACGATCCCCTCGCGACGCCACCGATCATCCCCTTGACCACCGAGTCGGCCCTGGCGATCAACCTCGAGGCCAGTTGGCCGGCCGAGATACCCTACAACCGTCGTCAGAAGGCGGTCTACCGCATCGAGATCTTCCGACCCTGAGGCAGCCCGTCGAGGCGTTGAGGCACGATGAACACAAGCCCAGCAACACAGCCCTTCGGAGCGCACCGGCGCTGCCGGGCCTTCACCCTGGTCGAGCTCCTGGCGGCCCTGGCGGTCCTGGTGGTGATGATGTTCCTGCTCTTCCGCTTCATCTCCGGAGCGCAGCAGGCATGGTCTGCCGCCAATGCCAGGCAGGAGGTCTACGAGAAGGCCCGCGTCGCCATGGACCTCCTCACGCGTGACCTGCAGAGCGCCATCGCCTGCTCAGACCACGCCCCGGGCGGCTTCCACATACGCTTCCAGCAGCTCGACCCCGAGAACCTGCGCTTCGTCGGCGCCGGCATCGTCGGCGCCGAGGGCCCCGATGACGACTCTGCCCTCAGCACCCTCGCCGAGGTCGGCTACCAGCTCGACACCGCCAACCACACCCTGGACCGCGCCTGCCTGTGGTCCTGCAGCGTGCCCGGCTGCACCTGGGACCTCTACCGCGACCGCAGCGGCGGCGATGCCTACTTCAACCACGGCACCAAGTTCCAGGAGGTCATCGACGGCGTCCTCGACCTGACCTTCACCAGCTACACCACCGCCATGGCTCCCCAGTCGAGCTGGCTCGGCGCCGCCGTCGAGACCGCC
>JAAYZO010000723.1 GCA_012514865.1 Lentisphaerota bacterium
CGCGACCTGATCCGCAAAAGCCGGGCGGGGGCTGCCGTCCAGTGACGACGTGAGGGTCTCGTGCGGATCGACGTGCTCACGCTGTTCCCCGAGGCGCTGGAACCTTACTTCGGTGCCAGCATCATCGGGAGAGCCCAGGCAGCCGGTGTGGTAACGATCCGCTGCACGGACATTCGTGCTTTTGCCCCCGGTCGACACAAGAAGGTGGACGACCGGCCGTTTGGAGGCGGGCCGGGAATGGTCATGATGTGCCCGCCGGTGTTCGACGCCGTCGAGCATGTGGAGCGAGAGGATCTGACCCCGGCCACACGGGTCCTGCTGACACCGCAAGGCGAGCTGTTCAACCAGGAAATCGCCCGGCAGTTGGCACAGGAGAGCCGGCTGCTGCTGATTTGCGGCCACTACGAGGGATTTGACGAACGGATTCGACTCGGTCTGCAGCCGCGGGAGCTGTCCATCGGCGACTACGTGGTTTCGGGCGGTGAGCCGGCGGCCATGGTGGTAGTTGATGCGGTGGTTCGCCTGCTGCCGGGAGCGTTGGGAGATGAGGAGTCCACCGAGAACGAGTCGTTCTCGGAGGGGCTGTTGGAGTATCCGCAGTATACCAGGCCGCGAGAGTACCGCGGCATGCCGGTGCCGGAGATCGTCCTGTCGGGGGATCATGCCCGGATCGAGCGATGGCGAAAAGTCCAGGCGCTGAAGCGGACACGGAAGCGGCGGCCGGACTTGTACAGGAAAATCATTGAAGCGCAACCCGATCTGTTGCGATTGGTCGAAGGAGCTTAGGTCATGATTCACCCACTCATGCAGGCCGTTGAAGAGAGTGCCAAGCGGGAACCGCTGGCGGACTTCCACATCGGCGACACCGTCACTGTATACGTCCGGATCATCGAGGGCGACAAGCGGCGCGTGCAAACCTATACCGGCGTGGTGATCGGCCGCCGAGGCAAAGGCATGGGTGAGACCTTCACCGTCCGCCGCATCGTCAACAATGAAGGCGTGGAGCGCATCTTCCCCGTCAACTCGCCCAAGATCGCCAAGGTGGAGGTGGTCCGGTCGGGTCACGTACGTCGGGCCAAGCTGTACTACCTCCGCGACCGCGTCGGCAAGGCCACCCGGGTCAAGGACAAGCGCCGGCCCACGGGCAAGCAGGCCAAACAGGCCGAGGACAAGAAGAGCGCCTCGGCCGAGCCGGTTGCCGCCGGCGCCTGATTTGTTTTCTTTGGCCGCTGATTCTCCGCGATACAGTCTTGCCAGGAGTTCCGGGGCGGGCGTGTCGTGGTTTGGTGGGGCAACTACATTTCACGAGGGCGGCTGCATGGACATCCGCTCCATTCTGGGCCGATCCGGTGAGCGACAGGGCGAGCGGTTGCTCCGGCGCAAGGGTTACCGTATCGTTGTTCGCAATTACCGGTGCCCGCCGGGAGAGCTCGACCTGATTGCCCTGGACGGCACCACGGTGGTGTTCGTCGAGGTCAAGACCCGGGCCAGCGACGAGCACGCCGATCCGCAGGATGCAGTCACCC
>JAAYZO010000084.1 GCA_012514865.1 Lentisphaerota bacterium
ACCTCATGCTCCAGAAGGCCCAGGTGGTCATCACCCCCGGCGCCGGCTTCGGCGCCTGCGGCCAGGGCTACATCCGCATCAGCGCCTTCAACGACGCCGACAAGGTCCGCGAGGCCATGACACGCCTGCAGGCCGCCCTGCCCAAGCGCTAGCCAGATCCATTCACGAAGGGGCCTGACGGCCCGCTTCGCGAATGGATCCGGCGTTGACGGCAGGGGCCTGAGGGCCTCTGCCGTCGGGCGTACGGGCGGCGGGCGTTCAGCGGTGTCTCCGACTGATCCGACTGACCTTCCGCGTCCCCCTCGCACCCCTTCCTCTCCGGCTTCGGCCCCCCGACGGCGGGCCTTCCCTGCGCTTGTTGGCGCGCCCTATGGCGCGGCGCGGCGGTTGGTGGTATGGTGACGGCAATTGGGTGGTTGGTCGCAGACGACGACAGCACTGCTGGGTTGGCATCCGGGCCTGTTTCGCCACGCGAAGGAGGGACGTGCCATGCGCGCCACGAGACGCAGTCGTTGGGGCTTCACGCTGATCGAGCTACTGGTCGTGATCGCCATCATCGCCATCCTGGCGGCGATGCTCCTGCCGGCCCTCTCGCAGGCCCGCGAGAAAGCCCGCCAGATCGCCTGCGTCAACAACGCCAAGCAGATCGCCCTGGCCTACGCCCTCTATGCCGATACGCACCAGGAGTACTTCCCCGGTTTCGTGAACACCGGCCCCTCGGGCGGCACCCAGACCGTGTGGTCCGATAACACCCTCATCGGCGGCTTCCTCGGCAGTACCGATGTCCTGCTCTGTCCGTCCTCGCAGTACCGCCTGGCGCCCAACCGCTACGGGACCTCGAGCAGTCCGGCCTCTGGAGTCTATCACGGCATCCGCATCGGCATCATCAAGAGACCGTCGGACTAGTACCTGATCGGCGATGCCGGCGGGGACAACAGCACCGGCACCTTCGGCTCCCGTAACTGCATCGTCTACGGGTCCTACCTCGAGAGTGCCGCCAATGGCGCCTGGAACAGTTGTCGCGGCCATGTCTGGGCCTGTCACAACGGCCTCTTCAACATGGCATTCTGCGATGGCCACGTGGCCAGCCTGAGGGCGACTCCGGACACGGCCGGCGACACGACCGCCGGCCAGAACAAGTACTTCCACGCGGCCTCGCCGTAGACTCCACGGGGCGCCGGGCGCCGGGCAGAGTGACGCTGAGATCGCTCGTCACGTGTGCTGGAGCCCGAGTGTCAGGAGACGCGGGTGCGTCCACGAGCCGCAACGGCATCGGCAGCACAGCGACGCGGTCGTTCATGCGAGCGGCCGGGCGGAGGACATGGGTGACGGCGCCACCCCGGTCAGGCCGGGGCGCTGACGAGAGGAGCGCCGTCGGGCGGCCGGGCGCGGCCCCGGCGGATCGTGGCAGAAGCCACGGGCAGTGGGCATCACCACAAGCCACAGCAGGGAAAGGGCGGGACCATGGCGGCAAACAGACTGTCACGGCGGGGCTTCACGCTGATCGAGCTGCTGGTCGTCATTGCCATCATTGCCATCCTGGCGGCGATGCTCCTGCCGGCCCTGTCGCAGGCCCGCGAGAAAGCCCGCCAGATCGCCTGCATCGGCTACTACCTCTATGTTGCCGGCGGCGACTCGAACCACACCTGCCGCGGCCATACCTGGCCGGCCCATAACGGCCAGTGCAACATGGCCTACTGCGATGGCCACGCCGCCAGCTTC
>JAAYZO010000724.1 GCA_012514865.1 Lentisphaerota bacterium
CCGCAGCCCCTGCAACTGCGCATCGAGGCCCTCATGGGCTGCGCCCCCTACGACGACCCAGCCGCCATCGTCCTCACCGACTTCGCCCGACCCGGCGAGTTCGGCCCCCTCGGCGAGACCCGCCAGATCCTCAACAGCGGCAAGCTCTACAGCTACACCGACGCGGCACCCGGCCTCAGCGCCAGCCTGGAGCCGTGCGCCGATATCGTCCGCGCCGGCGGCGTCAGCGGCCGCTGGACGGCCCGCCACGACGGCCGCAACGCGGCGGTGCTCTCGTCGGCGCCGGATGACCCGTTCTCGCTCCTCGACCACGCCGAGCGGCTCTACCGGCCGCGGCCGGCCTCGTGGGTGCGCCTCGGGCGGCACTTCTCGCCCGCCCTCGACCTGAGCAGCCACCGCGGCCTCGGGCTGTGGATCCACGGCGACGGCCAGGGCGAGGTCATCAACATCCGGCCGGCCAGCCTCGCCGCCTCCGACGCCCATGCCGACCACTACATCACCATCGACTTCAGCGGCTGGCGCTACGTCGAGCTGGTCGAGCCCGAGTCGGAGCGCTTCGAGGACCTCTCCTGGCCTTACGGGCGCTGCCTGTACAAGACCTACCGCGAGGCCCTCGTCTTCAAGAATGTCGTCGGGCTGGAACTCTGGTACAACAACGTCCCGTCCGGCGGCCGTGTGACCTGCCACCTGAGCCCGCTGAAGGCCCTGCCGCTGGTGACGCAGCGCCTGTGCTGTCCGGCCATCACGATCGCCGGCCGGACGGTACGCTTCCCGGTGACGCTCGAGAGCGGCCAGGTCCTCGAACTGCGCGGCCCGCGCGACTGCCGGCTCTACGGCCGCCAGGGCGAGTTCCTCGGCGAGGTCATCCCCGAGGGCGAGGTGCCCAGCCTGCAGGACGGCCCCAACGAGGTCACCTTCTCCTGTGAGCCCTCGGGCTGCCGGCCGCGCGCCCGCGTCACCATCATCTCGGCCAGCGACGAGCCCCTGCGCTGACAGGATTCGATGGACATCCACCCCGCACTGCTGGCCGTCATCGTCTTCGGCGCCGCCTTCGCCCAGGGCTTCAGCGGCTTCGGCTATGGCATCCTGGCCATGGCGATGCTGTCGCTCCTGACGCCGGGCCTGGAGCGCGTCTCGGTGTTCATCACCCTGACGGTGACCTTCTTGGTGATCACGCTCCTGATCCGCTCGCGCCGTGACGTCCGCATCGACTGGCGTCAGGCGGGCCTGCTCGTCCTCGGCATCCTCGCCGGCGGCCCGCTCGGCTACTGGTTCGTGCTGCGTCAGGGCGACCTGCCGATCTGCCGGGTGACCTTCGGGGCGGTGCTGATCCTCTTCGCCCTCAATGGCCTGCTCAAGCCCCACATCCGGCGCCGCCTGCCGACCGCCCTGGCGCCGCTGTTCGGCTTCTTCAGCGGCCTGCTCTCGGGGGCCTTCTCCAGCGGCGGACCGCCGATCGTGCTCTACCTCTTCGTCCAGGAGGACGACCCGCGCCGCGCCGTGGGCACGGTCCAGGCGGTCTTCCTGGCCTCGTCGCTCTACCGGCTGGTCATCGTCGGCCTCGGCGAACGCGGCTACACCACCGACCTCATGATCCTCGCCGGCACCATGATCCCGGTGGTCATCCTCGGGACCCTGACCGG
>JAAYZO010000725.1 GCA_012514865.1 Lentisphaerota bacterium
CGGTCGTCGCGATCGGCCCCGGCGGCGCCGGGTCCGGCCTGGACCGTGATGTTCTTCAGTTGCCGCGATGAGCTGTCAACCGCCTTGACGGCGATGTCCTGCACCTTGGCATAGGCGGCCTCGAGCTTGGCCGAGAGGTCACCCAGCTGTTTCTCCTGGCTCTTGACGACGCCCTGCAGGGCCTCGATGCGTGCCAGAAGGACATTCTTCTCGCCCTCGGTCGAGGCCCGAATCAGCCTCTCGGCGCTGGCGGCCTCGGCGGAGAGGCGCGCGGTGACCGCCTGGACCGCCTCGTCGACCTGCCGCCGCAGCTCGTCCGGGAACCCCGCCACCTGGGCCTGAAGGGCCTCATGGCTCTGTTCCCGCTGCATCACCTTCGCCTCACGATCCGACAGCTCAGTCTCCTTGAGGCTCACCTGACGCGAGAACTCGTCACGCCGGCCGGCGAGGTCCTTCTCGAGTTCGGCCAGTTCGTCGGCGAGTTTGTCTTTGCGTTGCTGGCACTCGCGCTTGAACACGTACTCGAACTCCTCCTGGCGGCGTTTGCGTTCGCGCTCCTCGGCGGCCCACGTCTCCTTGCCGGCGGCCTCGGCGTCGCTGCGCTCCTTGTCCCAGGCCGCGCGCCGCGAGTCGATCTCGGCCTGCAGCGTCTCACGCTGCGCCTCGAGGTCGGCCTCCTGCTCGTCACGCCGACGGCTCATCTCCGCTTCGAAGTCATCCTGGCGTTGCCGCTGGGCTTCGACCAGCGCCGCCAGGCTGGCTGCGGCCTGTTCGATGCCGTAGATCTCCTCCAGGTCGGCCTGCTTGAACTGCACCGCCTGTTTGACCTGCGTGTAGCGCTCGGTCTCCTCGCGGAGCTTGTCGCCCAGCTCCGCCAGCGCCGCGCCCAGCGCCTGGCGCAGATCGGCGATCTTGGCATCGACGCCGCTGGAGGCCACCGCCTCGGCGACGTCCACAGCCGCCCGGCGGCGCTTCTCCTCCTTCACCCTGTCCGCGTTGAGCTCGGCCTCCTGCTTCGCCTCAATCTCGTCCTTCAGGCGCGTGTAGGCCTCGAGGATCTCCGCTTTGGTGTTGGTCGTCGACACAGCCGCACCCGCGGCCTCGGCACCCGAACTCGGCTTGCGTGGCATCGGAGTTCTCCTCTCGAAGATGGTCACGGCGGACTCGTCCCCGCCGAGCGTGATGACCTTCCGTGGCCGGCTCACTCGTCCGGCAGGCGGGGGCGCTCAGGCCCGCGGACAGGAGTATACGACCCGGTCGGCACGGCGGCAACCCCGGCCATCGGCCCGCGGGCGCAGGCTGTGAACGGGTGCGGGGGAAAGGGACAGAAGCGACAAGAGGGACAACAGGGACAGCAGGGGAGGTCTGCCGGCACAGCCGCCAGGACCGCCAAGGGAAGGCGTGAGCGGCTGGCCCGGATCCCCAAGGGCGGCGTCCAACGCCGAACGCCCAGCGCCCAACGCCCAGCGCCGGAGCCGGCAAGGCCCGTCCGTGTCCGTCCGTGTGGGTCCGTGCCGGTCCGTGTCCCGAGCCACAGGGCCGCGTGGCCGCGGTCCCCGTGCCGGTCCGTGTCCCGAGCCACAGGGCCGCGTGGCCTCGGCCCCCGTGCCGGTCCGTGTCCCGAGCCACAGGGCCGCGTGGCCGCGGCCCCCGTGCCCCAGTCGGTCAGAGAACCGGGACGTCCTTGAGGACGTAGCTGCGGGTCCACTCGGTATGGCCGTCGACGTAGACGTAGTTGTTGCCGCCGTTGTGGACGTAGAAGTACGGCGGCAGGCCGCCGTAGCTGCTCCCCGAGCC
>JAAYZO010000726.1 GCA_012514865.1 Lentisphaerota bacterium
GACCTCGCCCTGGGTCCGGGTGAAGGCCGTGCGCTGGTGCTGCTGCCGGCGGCGATTGCCCGCCTCGATCTCCAGGCCGGCCTCCAGGCCGCCGAGTGGGGCGACCACCGCGGCCGCCAGATCGCCCTGCGCGCCGGCCTCTTCGATGCCGAGGGCCGCATCGTCCCGGGGGTCGTCCCGGCCACCGTCACCCTCATCCACCCGGATGGCTCGCGCAACGACCTCTCGCACCACGGCGCCTTCCGCCGCGGCCTGCTGGAGACGGCCCTGCCGATCCCCGTCAACGCCCCGCCGGGTCCCTGGCGCGTGCGCGTGAGGGAGCACGCCGGCGGCCGCCTGGCCGAGGCCGCGGTCAGCGTGCGCTGAGGACGACGCGACGATGCCGAAAGGAGGGCCGCGAGTCGCCTGCGGTGCGGCCAGGCGCGGGCCTTGTGGACCGGCAGAGCCCCGCCGGTATCACGGCAGGGCGCTGGGCATGAGGAAGTAGAGCCGTCCGGGCTGCACCGCGGCCATCTCCGCGGGCAACAGGCTGCGCAGGCCGGCCGAGCGCTGTGACTGCATGCCCATGAGCAGGTCGGTGAAGCGCATCGGGCGACGGTAGCGGACCACCTTGACCATCGGCTCGCCGGCCAGCTCGCGGGCCTTGTCGACGGCGTCGTCGAAGTACCCGATCTGGTCGACCAGGCCCAGCTCCAGGGCCTCGGCGCCGCTGACGATGCGGCCATCGCCGAACTGCGAGTTCATGACATCCTCGGCGGTGTCGTAGCGCGTGCGGCCATTGGCGACGACGGCCGCGAACTCGCGGTAGGTCTCGTCGACCAGCCTCTGGACGTAGGCGCGCTCCATGTCGGTGCGCTCGCGCGAGCCGCGCAGCATGTCCTTCATCGGGCCGGATTTGTAGACCTCGGCTTCGAGGCCGATCTTCGAGAAGAGGTTGGTGTAGTTGGTGGTGCCGATGATCACGCCGATGCTGCCGGTGATGGTCAGGCGGTTGGCCACAATCCAGTCGCTGGCGGCCGCCACGAAGTACCCGCCGCTGGCCGCGACGCTGCGCATGCAGGTGACCACCGGAATGCCGTCACGGCTGCACAGGTCGACCTCGCGGTGGATCTCGTCGCTGGCCGTCACCTCGCCGCCAGGGGTGTCCATGTCCAGGACAACCGCCTTGACAAAGGGGTCCTGACGGGCCGTCTCGAGTTCATACGCAATCCGACGACTGCCCGCCGAGTCGAAGGCGCCCTCGGAAAGGATGATGCCCTTGACATCGATCACCACCACCTTGGACTTGGTGTCCAGCTCACCGCCGCGGATGACGTGCTCGACGATACGGCGCTCCGGATCCTTGCCGCCATAGACGCCCGACATCAGCGTGCCGCTGCTCTCGGCAGCAACGCCCATCACGACCAGACCGCCGAAGAGCCCCACCAGGATGACCACCAGAAGCACCGCAACCAGACAGCCCAGACGACGCTTCGACCGCCGTGGCGCTGCCGGCGGCTCAGGCGGACGCATGGCCGCCGCGGCAACACGCGGCGGCAGGGGCGGCGGCACCGGCGGAGGCGCGGCAGCAGCAGGCGCAGGCGCGGCAGCAGCAGCAGGCGCAGGCGCGGCAACAGGCGCAGGCGCGGCAGGAACAGCGGCAGCGATGCCGGCGCTCGGCTCGGAAGTGCTTTGATCCATGGGAGAAGGGCCCTCAGAACATCATGGCCAGGAACACCGCCCAGGGACGGCGCTGGACGCCGCCCTCTGGCAACGCCCGCCGAACGCACTAGTATAATCCCCGACGACTGTTTTTCACGACGGCGGCGGTCGCCGGCAGGGGCGTCTGAGGGTCCGGCTCTGGCACCCCCTTCAGCGGAGCCACCGGCGTGGGGCGCCGGATATGGCAGACCGTAACATCTCTTGCGGCGCCACCCCGCGGCCCGCCGATCTGGCGCCCTGAAAGGGCATCATTCGTCAGCCCAGGGCAACGCCCTGGGAAATCGGACATGACGCCTTGCAGGCTGAAAGTCTGCGACAAGACCGTGCGCGTCACACCGCCATGCTTCATACGAGGGTGGCCGGGCGAGCGCTGACGCGATCGTCGATGCGCCCTGGATAGCCGGCGCGTTGTGGTCCTGTCGAGTCATCGATCGTCAAGGAGTCCAGCGTGGACGACCCCGTCACACACGCCGCGGTCCGGCCCTGGCGGCGCTGGGCCTGGCGTCTCCTCGTGGCCGCCGTCGTCATGGCCCTGGCCGCGCTTCTGGCGGTCCTGGCGATTCTGCCGCGTCTGGCCGAGCGCGTGATCGCGCGCGCCCTGCAGCGCCGCGGGCTCGAGGGCGTCGCGGTGGCGGTGCAGGGCCTGTCCTGGGACCGCGCCGTCCTCGCCCCGATCCACCTGCGCGACGACGCCGGCCTGGCGCGCGTGGACGCGGTCGTGCTGCGCTTCAGCCCGCGGCGGCTCTGGCGCGGCCAGCTCGACGAGGTCGTCGTCAGCGGCCTGCACCTGGTGCTGCGCCAACGCGCCGCCGGCTGGGCCGTCG
The DNA here is from genome assembly GCA_012514865.1 of Lentisphaerota bacterium. Taxonomy (GTDB): domain Bacteria; phylum Verrucomicrobiota; class Lentisphaeria; order Oligosphaerales; family JAFGRS01; genus JAGVUW01. The sequence continues at coordinate 2,526 of JAAYZO010000726.1, forward strand.
ACGGCCTCGAGGCCCTGGCGCCCCTGCGTGCTCTGTCCGACGCACCGGACGGCGCCGGCCGCCCCGCCGGTGGTGGCCCCGTCGCCATGGCGCTGGCCCTGCGCCTGCGCTCGTCGCAGGTCGAGGTCGTCGCCGACGCCGGCAGCCTCCGCATCCCGATCGAGGCCAGCCTGGCACTCCCCGCCAGCGGCGAGGCCCTGGCGCAGGGCCGGCTCTGGGTGGCCGGGACCACCCTCGACTGGACCGCCGCGGTCGACCCCGCCACCGGCTCGGGATGGGCCCGCGCCAATGTCGCGCCCGGGGCCCTCACCGCCTGGCTGCTCGAGGCGGCCAAGGTCGGCATCGAGATCCCCAGCGGCGTCACCGACCCATGGCGCCTCGGGAAGGCCTCCGCCGAGGTGAGCCTGCGCCTGCAGGCGTGGTCACCCGCGCAGATCGAGGGCCAGGTCCTGCTGGAGCCCCTCGAGGCACGGCACGGCGCCCTCGCCGTGCGCCTCTACGACCTTCACCTCGGCCTACGCGCCGGTGCCGGCCTCGCGGACCTCGCTGTCACCCTGAGCGGCATGGCACAGCCGACCGGCCTGCCCCGGGTCGCTATCGAAGCGATCCCCTTCCAGGGGTCCTGGGACGGCACCCGCGCCGAGCTGTCGCTCAGTGACCTGCGCGGCCGGGCCGCCGGCGTTGCCCTGCGCGGGCGGGCCCACGTCAGCGCCCAGGGCCTCGACGAGCCGGCCACCGCGGCGCTCCGGGGCGAGATCCGGCTCGACGAGGTCGTCCTGCCCGGCACCGCGGCCCTCCAGGGCGACCTGACCCTGGAGGGCACCCCGCAAGACCTGCGTCTCGATGGCGCCCTGGCGCCGATCGGCACGGCCCCGGAGGGCGCCCTGCGTCTCCTCGTCGTCGACGCGGCCCTGCGCACCACGCCCGACGTGGCGGCGCGGCTCCTGCTCAGTGCCAGCCTCGACCCGGCGGCCCTGGCCGCCGCCGTGGGGGCGCCCGGTGCGCTCACCGGCGAGGCCCTCACGGTGGAGCTGTCCACCAGCCTGAGCCGTCCGGCGTCCGGTGCCTGGCAGGCCCAGACCCGGGTCGAGGTCGCCGCAGACGCCCTGGCCGCCGCCGTGGGGGCGACCGGTGTGCTCACCGGCGAGGCCCTCACCATGGAGCTTTCCACCAGCCTGAGCCGCCCGCCGTCGGGCGCCTGGCAGGCCCAGGCCCGGGTCGAGGTCGCCGCGAACGCCCTGGCCTGGGCCGGCGCCGACGGCCTGCGTCTGCGGGGCCAGGCGGGCTTCC
>JAAYZO010000727.1 GCA_012514865.1 Lentisphaerota bacterium
ACGAGAACGAGGACGAGGACCAGGACAAGGATCTGGACAAGGATCTGGACGGGGAACGGGGGGAGGGAACGAGGACGAGGACGAGGACGAGGACGAGGACGAGAACGAGGACGAGAACGAGGACGAGGACCAGGACAAGGATCTGGACAAGGATCTGGACGGGGAACGGGGAGAGGGAACGAGAACGAGGACGAGGACGAGGACGAGGACGAGAACGAGAACGAGGACGAGGATCTGGACAAGGATCTGGACGAGGATTGTTGGGCGGGGAGGAACTCAGCTTGGGCCGAGCAGGCGCAGGAGGCGGACGATGCGTTGCGAGGTGCCCTCGAGGTCGTCGTTGACGGCGACCTCCTCGGTGGCCAGGAGGGTCACCCCGGTGTGCGGCGCGAAGGGCCGCCCGGCGTCCGCGACCAGGACCTCGACGCCGCGGCCGGCGGCCCGGCGGAGCTGCTCGATCATGCGCGCGGCCGGGCCGCGCTCGTAGAACAGGTCGGCCACCAGGATGACGGCGGCGCTCTCGTCCAGGCCGGTGGCCGCCTGGTCACGATCGTCGAACTCCAGAGCCACGCCGTTCGCCGCGGCGTTGAGACGGGCCACATGCAGGGCCGCCGGGTCGGTGTCGTTGGCGATCACCCGCGCCGCGCCGGCCCGGCTCGCCGCGATGGCCGCGGCGGCGCCGCCGCAGCCGATCTCCAGGACGACCCGGCCGCGAACCCTCGCCGGATCGGCCGCAAGCAGCCGACTGAAGGCGATGGCGGCCGGCCAGGGGACGGCCCAGTAGGGGACGCCCTGTCGCGACCCGGCCTCCTCTTCCCAGGCCTGCCAGAGGGCAAACACGTCGGCGGAGTGGTGCACGCGCACCGCCGCTCCCGGCTCGACCGGTGCCAGCGGCGCCCAGCGCGCCAGGAGTTCCTCCGAGGGCACTCTCGCCGCAGGGCGCATGTCCGGGTCCTCCTCGAGCTGATGGAGCCTCTGCCGATCCGCCGGGACGGCGGCCGCCAGCGCCGCCGCAGCCGCCGCGAGGCCGCGGGCCGCCGAGAGCGGGCCGCCGACGCGGGCCGCGTCCGCGTATCCACCGCACCATAGCCTGTCAAGGCCGTCAGCGACAGGGGGCGGACGGCCCGCCCCGCTTGGATTGGCGGCCGCCGCGGCTATGCTTTGGGCATGAACTCGCCTCACTCTCACCCGGACCACCCTCTGCCGGAGCCCGCGGGGACCCACCGGCCGGGCATGGCGCCGACGGCGCGTCAGCGCCGGCGGACGCTGGCCGTGCTGGCCGGCATTCTGGTGCTGACGCTGGCGGTGCATTGGGTCTACCGCGCCAAGACCGCTGAGCCGCCGCCGGTGAGCCGCGAGGTGGCGGTCTTCGATTCCTACGCGCGGCTGACCCTGTGGGCCGCCGAGAGCCGCGCCCTGCCGGCGTTGGACGAATGCTCGGCCGAGCTGGCCCGCATCCACCTGGCCCTGAACCGCTTTAATCCCGCCAGCGAGGTCTCGCGGCTCAACGCCACGGCGGCCCAGGAGCCCTTCGTCTGTTCGCCCCTGCTCTGGGATGTGCTTCGCCAGGCCCGCCAGGCGTATCGCCAGACCGACGGCGCCTTCGACATCTCGGTGGGGCCGCTGATGGCCCTGTGGGGCTTCCATCGCCGCCGTGACACCCTCCCGAGCGACGCCGAAATCGCGGCGGCGCTGGGCCGGGTCGGCCTCGGCCGTGTCGTCTTCGACGACCACGACCGCAGCGTGCGCTTCACCGTCAAGGGCATGAGTCTGGACTTCGGCGGTATCGCCAAGGGCTACGCGCTCGACCGCGTCATGGCGATCCTGGCGCGGCATGGCATTGACCAGGCCCTGGTCGACCTCGGCGGGAATGTCGGCTGCACGGAACAGCCGCCGCCAGGCCGGCCGCACTTCGTCGTCGGAATCCGCAATCCATTCGCGATCAAGACACTGCTCGACCGCCTGGCGGTGCGCGGCCTGGCCGTCGCCACCAGCGGCAACTACGAACGCCGCATCGTCGTTCAGGGCAAGGAGATCGGCCATATCGTCGACCCCCGCACCGGCCGCCCCGTCAGCGGGCCGTCCGGGGTGACGGCGGTGACGCCGCGAGGGGTCGACTCGGATGTCTTCTCGACGGCGGTCTATGTGGCCGGGCCCGACCTGGCGCGGCGGCTGGTCAAGGCCGTGCCCGGCACGGGCTTCGCGCTGGTCATGGGCACGGCAGACGACTACCACATCGAGACGGTGGGGACCGTACCCCTCCTGGATGGCCCACCCGCCGCCGCGGCGCCCTGAGGCCGCCACGCGCGCGGGGAGAGCCTCGTTCTCGTCCTCGCTCTCGTCCTCGTCCTCGTCCTCGAACTCGCGAGACCGCCGCGCGCGCACGGGACCGGCTTGGGCGCGCCGTGCAGGCGTGCCGCGCGCCCGGATGGCTGCCCCTTGAGGTCCCTTGAGGTCCCTTGAGGTCCCTTGAGTCCCTTTTGGGGACCGCCGCGCGCGCGGGGGGAGCTGTATCAGCGCGCTGCCATGGGCTGGTCGGGGCAGTAGACGGCGACGAAGTGCAGGCGCCCGAACGGCGCTGTCGGCGCCACGGCGAGGCGTCCGTGGGCGCCATCGACCCACTCCATGACGCGTTCCTGTCCTGGCCGGCGCACGACGCGGCCCACCACCAGGCCGCCGGGGACGCCGCCGCCCAGCCCGGAGGTCCAGACGCGCTCGCCGGCGGCGACGGCGGTATCACGCGGCAGGTAGTCGACCTGGCACTGCGGCGCCTGCAGCCAGCGCCCGACGCCGGTGCCCTCGAGGATGCCGGTGCTCTTGCTGGTCTCGAGGACCACGCTCAGGCGGCAGCCGCGGGCGCCTACCGTCAGCACCGTCGCGCTCCCGGCCTGGACCTCGCTGACGCGCCCGATCACCGCGGCGTCGGCCATCACCGCGCACCCCGGCACCACGCCGTCGTGGCTGCCGCGGTTGATGCGGAAGCCGCGGTTCCATGTCGCCGGGTCGCGCACCGTCACCTCGGCCAGGATGACGCGCCAGCCCTGCCGGGCCGGCAGGCCGTAGTAGGCGCGCAGGTCCTGATTCTGCCGGCGCAGGTCCTCGGCCTCGGCCGCGGCCAGACGCAGGCGCGCCGCTTCGAGCTGGGCCTCACGCAGGCGCTCGGAGGCGTCGCCCAGGCCGGTGAGGGCCGAGGCGTTGGTCACGAGGCGCTCGGTCACGCCCGACCAGAGGCTGGCGAAGGGCGTCAGCATCCCGGAGGCGACGCCGCGGGCCAGGCCGCGGCCGAGGGCGGTGGCCCAGATGCCCAGCAAGGCCGCCGCCAGGAGGATGATCGTCAGTCTGGTGAGTAGGCTTCGCATCACAGCTACGCGGTCCGCGCCGGCCGGCCGCCGGCGTCGTCGGGCCGGCGCCGGCCGCGCCCGGTGGGCGCCAGCCGGGTCGGCGGTGCCTCAGAAGTCGAAGGCATCGGCCTTGGCTCCGGCAGGCTTGTCGGTCTTCGTCGCCGGCGGCGCCGGAGCGGCCTTGTCGTCGGCCTTGGGCTTGGCCGGCTCGGCAGCCTTGGCCGGCTCAGCGGCTTTAGGCTCGGCCGGTTCAGCGGCCTTGGCCTTGTCGTCGGCCTTGGGGGTTTCGGCCGGGGCCGCCTCGGCGACGGGCGGCGCTGCCACTGCCTCTGGCGCCGCGGCGGCGGGAGCCGCCTCGGCCGCTGTGGCCGGGGCCGCGAAGGCGATGTCGCGCACCGCCCGCATCGGCAGGGCGGTCAGCAATGCCGGGATCAGGTTCAGCCGGGCGGCGCCAGACGGGACCTCGAAGAGGACCCGGACAAGGCCGGGCTCGGCGACGACCTGTCGGCGCGGGTCGAAGGCCGCCTCGCCCAGGGCC
>JAAYZO010000728.1 GCA_012514865.1 Lentisphaerota bacterium
CGTAACCTATTCCAGTGACGGGTTTTCGGCACCGAACCGACGGCAGGAGCCTTCTGGCCCTGCCGTCAAAGCCTGATCAATGGAGCGAAGGAGGCCGTCAGGCCCCTTCGTGAATTGATCAGGCTAGAACCACTGGCGGTTTTTACCATAGTCTATGACCAGTGCAGTGTCCGTTCTGTGGTGTGGCGGCGGCCCCTTCGTGTCGAGGATCGCGAGCCTAAGGAAGATCACTGAGGCAAGGGGCCACGGATCGCAGGAATCGCTCGATGACGTTGTCACCCCATGCGAGTCTCGGCGTGCCTGCCGCCCTGACGCTCGGCCTGGCGACGGCCCCTCGTCTCCAGGCGGCACCGCGTCATCTCGCCGCCGCCGGCCGGCCCGTGGGCGTGATTCTCAGCAAAACACTCCGCAAGCATGAGGTGCACACGTGAACAGGACCTTGGCGATCAACGGCGGCAATCCCCTGCGCCGCGGGCCTTTCCCGGCAGGCTTCTGGGGTGCGAGCGTGGTGGGCAGCGAGGAGCTGGCGCTGGTCACCGAGGTGGTCCGCAGCCGCTGCCTGTTCCGCGCCTACGGCGATGGCACGCCGCACATGGTCGACGACCTGGAGCGCGAGGGCCGGGCCTTCTTCGGCGTGAAGCATGCCCTTGCGGTGACCAGCGGCAGCGCTGCCCTGTTCTGTGCCATGGCCGGTCTGGAGATCGGTCCCGGCGACGAGGTCATTGTGCCGTCGCTGATGTGGCTGAGCGACTTCAACGCGCCGATCCTGGCCGGCGCCACCCCGGTGGTGGCCGACATCGACCGCACGCTCTGCCTCGATCCGGTGGATGTCGAGCGCAAGATCACGCCGCGCACCAAGGCGATCGTCTGCGTGCATTTCATGGGCGGCGTGGGCCACATCGACCGCATCATCGATGTCGCCCGGCGGCACGGCGTCGCGGTCATCGAGGACTGCGCCCAGGCCTGCGGCGCCTCGTTCCGTGGCCAGCGCATCGGCTCGCTCGGCACGGTGGGCTGCTTCAGCTTTCAGCACAACAAGATCATGACCAGCGGCGAGGGCGGCATGCTGGTCACCGGCGACTCGCGGGTGTTCGAGCGCGCGGCGCGGTTCCACGACCTTGGCGGGCTGCGCCCGGCCCTGGCGGCGCAGCTCGACGGGCCGCCGCGCCTCGAGGCCTTCGCCGGGTCGCAGTTCCGCATGAGCGAGCTGACCGGCGCCGTGGCTCTGGCGCAGCTCCGCAAGCTCGACAACGCGGTACTCGAGCCCTGCCGTCGGCATCACCGGCGGCTGCGCGCCGCGCTGCGCGAGGCCTGCCCGGGCCTCTGCTTCCGCGACAGCGGCGACCCCGAGGGCGACGCCGGCATCGGCCTCTACCTCGACCTGAAGACGCCGGCGCGCGGGACATGGTTCGCCAAAGCCCTCGCGGCCGAGGGGATCCCCGTCGGCGGCACCACCCGCGCCTGCAACCTGCTGCACTCCGACTACGTTCAGGCCAGGCGCCAGGCCCACCCCGCCATGCCTCCCTTCGGACCGCGGGGCGACGGCAGCACGCCCGAGTACCGCCCCGAGTGCTGTCCGCATACAGACCCGATCATCGCCAGCATGGTCGCGGTGATGATCACACCCAGCCTGTCCGATCGCGACGCAGACGACATCCGTGAGGCTATTGTCAAGGTATGGACCGCGCAGGAGACAGACTGATGATCCCGACCCTTTTCTCGGTCAGCTATGCCGGATTCTGGGGCCAGGCGGCCCTGGATCTGAAAGCCTTCGTCAGCCGCGCCGCGGCACTGGGCTACCCGGCGGTGATGCTCATGGGCAAGCGCCCGCACCTGAGCGTGCTGGACGACGATGCCGAGACGGTCGCCGACCTGGCGGCGCACTGCCGTGCGGCGGGTGTGTCCGTGGCCTGCGTCGCGGGTTACACCAACTTCGCGGGCGGCGCCGAGAGCGGCGAGGTCCCCTTCATCGAGATGCAGGTGCAGTACACCCGTACCCTGGCGACCTTCGCCCAGGGCCTGGGCTGCGGCCTCGTGCGCGTGTTCACGGCCTATGAGCGCGAGGACCTCCCGGCGGCCGCCGCCTGGGCGCGCACGGCCACGGCCATCCGCGAGTGCTGCGACCAGGTGGTCGACCTCGGCGTCACGATCGGCATCCAGAACCACCACGACATCGGCGTGCACAGCAAGGCACTCCTCGAGCTCCTGCACGACATCGACCGGCCGAACTGCAGGCTCATGGTGGACGCCTGGTCGCCCTGCCTGCGCGGCGAGCCCGCCTACGAGACGGCCAAGGCCATGGCGCCGTACACCGTCCACACCACCTTCGCCGACTACGTCCGCCTGCCGCGCTTCGCCTATGACCCGGCCCTGATCAACTACCGCCCGGCCGGACCGGACCTGGTGCGCGCCGTGCCCATGGGCGACGGGGACCTCGACAACGCCGAGTTCCTGCGCGGACTCCGCGACGGCGGCTTCGACGGCAGCGTCGCCTACGAGATGTGCTCGCCGCTGCGCGGCGGCGGAAGTCTGCAGAACCTGGACTTCTGCGCCCGACGCTTCCTCGAATGGCTGGGGGATCGGCATTGAGCCGGATGGGGGGCTGAGGCGGGCCGCGCGGTGGGCCCGCCGCAGGGCTATTTGAGGGCCCGGTTCCGGCACCCCTCCAGGGTGACCGAGTGGGCGCTGATGCGGTCTGCGATCGGCCCTGGGCCCGCCGCCGCGGCCGTTGACCTCACCGATGGGGTCATGTATGTTGCCGCAACAGGCTCCCCCGACGGTCCAGCGCCACGCCGGCCGGACTGCGGCGGCCCACATGCTGAGGACGAGCGGGTGCGACGATGAAGAGACTCTGGTTCGCCGGGC
>JAAYZO010000729.1 GCA_012514865.1 Lentisphaerota bacterium
ATCATCGCCATCCTGGCGGCGATGCTCCTGCCGGCCCTGGCGCAGGCGCGCGAGAAGGCGCGGGCCATTTCATGCACCAATAACCTCAAGCAGGTGGCCCTGAGCTGTCACTTCTACTTCGATGACAACGAAGAGAGCCTCCTGCACTACGACTATCGGTACTTCCCGCCGGCGGTGACCTGCCCCTGGTGGTACAAGGTCGACCCCTACCTCAACGCCATGGACGTCTGGAAGTGCCCGAGTTCCACCAATGTCATCGCCTTGACCCTGCGTGACTACGCCTGGAACTACAACTACCTCGGCGTCCCCGGCAAGGGCGGCACGATGGCGACGGCGGCCCAGAAGCTCGGTGAAGTGACCCAGCCCTCGTCGACCATCATGTGCACCGAGGGCAACGCCTCGGCCAACTACCGGCCCTCGCTCGGCAGCGCCTACTGGAAGTACATGCGTCCGGACGCCCACAGCGGCAGGTCCAACATCGCCTTTGTCGATGGCCATGTGTCAGCAATGATCAGCGGCGCCTTCCTCAATCCGCCCGACAGCACCTACTGGACCGCCAAGCGCTGAGGCGGCAGCCGGGCCGCGGGATCGGGTCACCGCGGGCGATCCTGAGCCGCGCTCGCGGGGCGCGGCGCGCAGGTCGCGGGGCGTGGCGGATGGGCAGGCCGTGCCAGGGGGGCGCGGCCATGCCACAGTCCCGCAGGCTCATAACAGGGGAAGACCTATGAACCGTGCCTTCTGCAACACCTGCGGCGCGCTGGTGCGTGCCCGTCGGGACGTCCGCGACGGTCGCGTCTATCTGGCCAAAGACTGCCCGACCTGCGGCTGCACCGAGACCATGATCTCGACCCAGGCCGAGCGCTTCGAAGCCAAGCAGGCCTTCGATCCACCGCAGCCCGAGAAGGCCTGCCATCTCGACTGCCTCGACTGCAATCACGGCCGCAAGCCAGGACTGGTCTTCCTGGACCTCACCAACCGCTGCAATCTGAACTGCCCGATCTGTATCAACAATACCCCGAGCATGGGCTACCTGTTCGACCCGCCCTTCGAGTACTTCGAGAGAATCTTCAAGGATCTGTCGACGTTCGATCCGAAGCCCTCGATCCAGCTCTTCGGGGGCGAGCCCACGGTGCGTCAGGACCTCTTCGAGATCATCGCCTGCGCGCGCTCGTACGGCCTGGCCACCCGCCTGGTGACCAACGGCGTGCGCCTGGCCGACGAGGCCTACTGCCGCGAGGTCATCCGCAGCAAGGCGACGATCCTGCTCTCGTATGACGGCGCCAATCCGGAGACCTACCGCCGTCTGCGCGGCCGGGCGGACATCCTGGAGAAGAAGGTCCAGGCGCTGGACCACATCGCCCGCATTGGCGGCGCCAAGGTCACCCTGATGAGCATGTCGGCCAAGGGCTTCAACGACCACGAGTTCCCCGAGATGCTGCGCTTCTGCCACGACCGCCGCCAGTGCATTCGGGCCATCTACCTGATGCCGCTGGCCGAGACCTGGGACGAGGCAGACTTCGACCTCAAAACCGAACGCACCACCATGGAGGACGTCGAGGCCATGGTGGCCAAGGCCTTCACGGAGGACCCGATCGAGTTCCTCCCCGCCGGGCTGCTCGGCCAGGTGTCGAACCTGCTGGCGGCGCTGAAGGTCAAGCCGCCGCCGTTCCAGGGCGCACATCCGAACTGCGAGAGCATGTCGATGCTCATCTCCGATGGCGAGGCCTACCGCCCCATGGGGCACTACCTGAAGTCGCCGCTGGGCGCGGTGGTCCGCGATGTTCTGGCGGTGGACGCGCGTCTCGGCGCGGCGCGTCCGGCAGCGGGGCGGTCCGCCGGCCGGTTGGCGCGGGGGCTGTGGCGTCTGCGGGGGCTGGGGATGACCGTGGGGCTGGTCCGGCGTCACGCCCACCTGGGCCGGCTGTTGCGCGGCCGCGGCCTCGGACGGCTCTGGCATGCCCTGGCGCTGCCCCTGGGCTTTCTCTGCGGCCGGCGCTCGCGGGCCGTCTTCGCGGCACATACCCGGGTCGGGCGTACCCTGCAGCTCGTGGTGCTGCCCTTCGAGGATCGCAGCACTCTGGAAACGGCCCGCCTGAAACGCTGCCCGACCGCCTTCGCCTACTTCGACCCGGAAGAGGACCGCGTGCACTACGTCCCGACCTGCGCCTGGAACCTGCACAAGGACGCCGCCATGCGCCGCATCGTGGCGCACTACGCCCAGGGCTGATCGAAAGTCCAATTCTGGCACCCCTCCAGGGTGCATGGTGGGCAATCCGCAGTTCCGGGGGTCGTACTCCGCACGACCCCCGGCTACGATCTTGCACCCCTCCAGGGTGACCGAGAGAACGCTGACGCGATCTTCGAACAGCCCTGCACTACGCCGCCGCGCCGGGCACCTGAGGCCGTCGGGGCGTGTCGAACCCTCGGATGGGGTCGCGATGCCGGCTCGGGCCGGCAGGTCACCGCGGTCCCGCGCCAGAGCAGGTCAGGACACCGGGAGGCCGCCATGAGCATCCGTATCCGCAGGATCCTCTGCCCACTGGATTTTTCCGAGAACTCGGAGCACGCCCTGCTCTACGCCCGGGAGTTCGCTCGGGCGCATGACGCCGAGCTGATCCTCCTGCATGTCATCGAGCTGCCTGTGACCTACCTCGCCGCCGATGTCGCCCTGCCGGCCGACTCGCTCGAACGTCAGCGCCAGCGCAGCCAGGGCAACCTGGACGCGGTGGTCGAGGCGACCCGGCGCGAGTGGCCACGCACGCGGTCGCGGCTTGAGGAAGGCAATCCCCACCCCTGGATCGTGCTTGCCGCCAGGGAGGAGGGCATCGACCTGATTGTCATGGGCACCCATGGCCGCACCGGCCTGGCCCACGTGCTTATGGGCAGCGTCGCCGAGAAGGTCGTCCGCATGGCGCCTTGCCCGGTACTGACCGTCAAGCACCCCGAGCGCGAGTTTGTCGACCCCAAGCCCGCCGCGGAAAGCCCGGCGTGAGGGCGGCGCTGACGGGGTGACCGCCCGGCAGGTCTGGCCGTGCGGCCGCAGGGGCCGGCCTGGATCATTCGCAAAGCGCGCCGCTTCGCTCACGATCCGCCTGCGCCGCAGTGCGCTGCGGTGCACGTCCCGACGCGCATCGCGCCGCCCTGTTTGCTCAAGGCTGGCCCTGAGCAAGAGGCCGCAAGTGCCTCGCGTCCAAGCCCGAAGGGTGGCCTGTTCAAGAGCCGCTGTGCGGCGCGCGAGCAGGTCAGGCTAGCCCAGGTCCTCGCCGGCGTCGATGACGATGTTCCGGCGCTGGAAGGTCGGGACGTCGAGGTTCTCACCGTTGAGGAAGGTCGGCTGGGGTGATCCGGCGAAGATGCCCAGTTGCTGTTCGATCAGGGGCAGGAGGTCCTGAGCGGGCGCGGCCTGGTCGCGTCGACTGCGGCGCCGCTTCGTCTTGGCGGTCTCGTTGCCGGTGCCCTCGGAGGGCAGGAGGCTCGGCTGGCTGCGGGCCTGCGGCTGGGCCTCGGCGACGAGGAGGCAGGTGAGCTGCACCTGGTCGGCGAGGCGCGCGTCGGTGTAGGCGCCGACGAGCACCTGGGCATGTCGCGGCAGGTGGCTGTGGACGCGCTCGAGGCAGTCCTGGACGCAGCCGATGCTCAGGGTCTCGCCGCCGAGCAGGGTCAGCAGTGCCGCCGAGGTCGCCTCCAGGCGGCTCGCGTCACCGATGAACGGGCTGGCCAGGAGGTCACGGAAGGCCTCTTCGGCCGCGGCCGGTCCGCGGCCCTGTCCCATGGCCAGGGTGCAGGCGCAGCCCGGTCGGCGCAGGAGGCGCTTGACGCCGGCCATGTCGGCGGTGAGGAGGCCCTTGGCGCAGCAGACGCGCGCCAGGCCGGCCAGGGCCCGGCCGAGGTGGTCGCTGGCGAGGTCGAAGGCGCTGTGGCTGGCGGTATCGGGCGGCAGGCGCGCGAAGAGCAGGCTGTTCGGCACCGCGATCACGGCGTCGGCCTCGGCGCGCAGAAGGCTGAGGGCCACTTCGGCAGTCTGGGCGCGCTTGGCGCCCTCGAAGGAGAAGGGCGTCGTTACCAGGACGACCACCGGCACGGCGGCCTCGCGGGCGAGGCGGGCGATGACACGCGGGAGGACGCTGCCGATGCCGCCGCCGAGCCCGGCAGCCACGAAGATCATGCGGGCTTCCTTGACCAGGCCCCGCAGTTCCTCGGTGGCGGCGCTGACAGCACGCTCGGCGGCCTCGGTGTCGCCGCCGCAGCCCTCGCCGCGTGCCCAGGCCTCGCCCACCAGCAGCCGGCGGTCCGCCGCGGCCGCCGACAGGGTGGCGGCGTCGCTGTCAGCCGCGACCACCGCGAGTTCGGGAAAGCCGCACGACCGGCGTACGACATCGGCGATGCGAATGCCGCCACGGCCGATGCCGAGCAGCAGGATGGGCAGGTCGGGGGTCTGGGCTGTGGCGTCCACCATGGCGTACCTGCACGTCAGAACTTGAAGGACTCGCGGACCATGCCGGCAAAGCGCCGGGCCTCAGCGACGAACTGTCGCCGCAGGGTCGGCGCCTCGGCTTCGCCGTCAATCTCGAGCATGAGGCGGCCCCAGCGTATGAGGCCGACCGGTGTCATGTAGTTCGGCGCGTTCAGGATTTCCTGCTGGCCGCTGAGCAGGCGCGGCCGCACGACCTTCGCCGGCATGCCGAGGACGCTGCGGGCGAGGTCGGTGATGCCCGGTATCATCGCGCCGCCGCCGCAGAGGCATACGTCGCTGATGCGATCGAGGGCCTCGTGGCGCTCGAGGTGCTCGCGGATGACCTCGAAGAGCTCGCTGAGGCGGAGCTGGAGGATGGTCTCGATGCTGGCGCACGGCACGCGACGGTCCTTGCCCGGGCCGCTGCGGATGTCGAGGCTGCGTTCGTGACCGTCGGGCGAGCCGACGGCCGTGCAGCCCAGCTCAGCCAGGTCACGCAGGAGCGCCTTGCAGCGCGGCTGCGGCAGGCGCAGGCCGATGGCAAGGTCGTTGGCGATGTGGTCGCAGCCGATGGTCACCTGACCGGCGTCGTAGCAGCCGTTGCCCTGGAAGACCACGAACTCGGTGACACCGGCGCCGATGTCGATCAGCACATGGCCCTCCTGGGCGTCCTCGGCGCTGAAGGCCGCGAAGCAGTCGGCGACGCCCGAGAAGGCGACATCGCGGGCGCGGAAGCCCATGAGGTCGTTGATCATGGTGCAGGTGGTCTCGAGCGG
>JAAYZO010000730.1 GCA_012514865.1 Lentisphaerota bacterium
CCGCGGCCGCCGCGGCCGGCGCGGCCGCCGCAGCCTTGGGCTCCTGCCGACGCAGAAGCTGGAAACGCCGACCCTTGGTCTCGTTCTTGCCCTCCGCAAGGGCCGCCGCGCTGACCTTCTGGACGCCGCCCAGCGGCGTCAAGGGCGCCGCCAGCTCGTTGTCCTCCGCCGGCGCCGCCGGCTCCTCCTCACGACGCTTCAGCCGCAGGCCGGTGTTCTCGCCCTCGCGCACCGCCCCGAAGGCCTGCGCCAGCGGCTTCCAGGTGCTGTTGTCCCAGACCAGATCGGTGTCGGCCAATTCCCCGGCGACGAGCTTGACGCGGATCTCCTCCAGGGTCATCGGCACGCCATCGTCGGACTCGCCGGCCTTGTAGACCAGGGCGCAGGCCGGGTCGGAGGCGTGGGGTATGGGGACCTGCTGCCCGCAGTGCCGGCAGGGCAGCATGCCGCCGGCATACTGCGGATCCGCGCGGTGAGCGGTGCCGCAGGCAGGACAACGGAAAAGGATCATCGCTCACTCTCCTCTGTGGGGCGTGACGCGCCACATCCCGTCCCGCGCGCCACGGTACGCCACCCAGCGTTACCTGCCATTATACGACACACTGTCGGCCTTTGCCAGCGTGGCACACCGTGCCGACCGCCGCCGCGCCGGGCCTCAGACGCCGCCGAAGGCACCCAGGCCGCCGTCCACAGCCAGAGTCGTGCCATGCACAAAGCGGGCCGCGTCCGACAGCAGAAACAGCGCTGGACCGACCAGGTCATCCGGCTCGCCGAGCCGGCCCATGGGAGTGTGCTCCAGGATGCGCCGGCCGCGGGCGGTGAAGGTCCGGCCATCGGCCTCCTGCAGCAGGAAGCGGTTCTGTTCGGTCAGGAAGAAGCCCGGCACGAGGGCGTTGACCCGGACGCCGGGACCATACTCCTGGCTGAGATGCACGGCCAGCCACTGCGTCAGGTTGACCACGGCCGCCTTGGCCGCCGAGTAGGCGACGCTGCGCGTCAGCGGCCGCACCGCGCCCATCGAGGCGAGGTTCAGGATCGCCCCCGAGCCGGCGGTCAGCATGTCGCCGACGAACTCCTGGCAGGCCAGGAAGGTGCCCATGAAGTTGAGGTCGAAGACCTCGCGCACGGCGGCCTCCGGCAGGGCCGCGAAGGGCCGCTCGGGGCTGGTGGTGGCCTCGGGGCGGGCGCCGCCGGCGCCATTGATGAGCAGATCGACGGGCCCGAAGTGCCGGTTGACGTCGGCATGGACGACGCGCAACTGCTCGCGGTCCATGACATCGGCCTGCAGGGCGATGGCCCGGGCGCCGTCGGCGGTCAGGCGCTCGGCAAGGTCGCGGGCGCGCTCCAGGCGGCCGTGCGCCAGGATGGCCACGGCCGCGCCGCGGCGGGCCAGGGCCGCCGCCAGAGCGCCGCAGAGCACGCCGCTGCCGCCGGTGACCACGGCCGTGTGGCCATGGAAGTCATAGGATGGATCGACCGACACGCCGAGGCCCTTTCGCTGGCGACAGCAACGGCGGCCTGACCCGGGCCTTCCGCCGGTCGCGTATCTGGACCGTACACCCGCCCGCGCCGGTCGTCAATACCAGATTCCGGCCAGGCGCGTGCCGCAGTGCGGGCAGTGCCCCTCGGCGGTGAGGTGGCGTTCGACCACCGCGAAGCCGCGGCGGCGGATCAGGGCGGTGCTGCAGCCCGGGCAGCGTGTGTCGCCCTGGCCATGCCGGTCGGCGAGGTTGCCGGCATAGACGAAGCGCAGGCCATGCTGACGGCCGAGGTCGCAGGCGCTCTGGAGCGCCTCCGGCGACGTCGGGGCGGGGCCGTCCAGGAGGCGGTAGTCCGGGTGGTAGGCGGAGAGGTGCCAGGGCAGGTCCGGGCTGACGCCGGCCAGGAAGTCGGCGGCGGCGGCCAGTTCGGCCGGGTCGTCGCTGAAGCCCGGCACGACCAGGGTGGTGACCTCGACCCAGACGCCGGCGGCGTGCAGGCCGCGAATGCAGTCCTGGACCGGCGCCAGGTGCCCGCCGAGCTGGCGGTAGCCTGCCTCGGTGAAGCACTTCAGGTCGATGTTGGCGGCGTCGAGGCAGGGGGTCAGGGCCGCCAGGGTCTCGGGGCTGGCATAGCCATTCGAGACGACGGCGGTGCGCAGGCCGCGGCGGCGCGCCGCCTCGAACACCGCGAGGACCCACTCCACCGCGATGAGCGGCTCGTTGTAGGTCGCCGCAATCCAGGCGCTCCCGGACGCCGCGGCTCCGGCCAGGAGGTCCTCGATGGCGGTCGGCCGCGGCAAGACCAGGGCACGGTCGTCACGGACCGTCTGGGAAATGGCCCAGTTCTGACAGAACGGGCAGCGCAGGGTGCACCCGAGGGTGCCAAAGCTCAGGACGCCGGCGCCCGGGCAGACGTGGAAGAACGGCTTCTTCTCAAGCGGGTCGACGGCCACCGACGAGGTGTAGCCCCAGGGCACCTGCAGAACGCCATCGTGGCAGAAGCGCAGGCCGCAGGCGCCGCGGCGGCCCTCCTCGAGGCGGCAGCGCTGCGGGCAGGCCACGCAGACCACGCTGCCGGGCGCCGCGCCGGGCCGCCAGAGCGTCCCGGGACGCGTGTGCTCATCCAGGCGCTGGCGATACTCCGGGGTCTTCATTGTCGTCGTCCTCGTCATCTCGCGAGAACTTCGGGTGACTGCCCGCGACCACCAGGACCACCTCGCCCTTGACCTTGCCCTCGGCGAACTGGGGTGCCAGCTCCGAGAGCCAGCCGCGATGCACCCGCTCGAACTCCTTGGTCAGCTCCAGGCAGACCGCGGCACGGCGGTCGCCGAGGACCTCGAGGGCCTCGGCGAGCAGCCGGCCCAGGCGGTACGGCGACTCGTAGATTACCAGGGTGTGCGGCAGCTCGCGGTCCTGCTCGAGGAAGGCCCGGCGGCGGCCGGGCTTGCGGGGCGGGAAGCCCTTGAAGGTATAGCTGGACGTCGGCAGCCCGGAGACCAGGAGGGCCACCGGCACGGCGCTGGCGCCCGGGATGACCTCGATGCGGTGCCCGGCAGCACTGGCCAGGGCGATGGCGTCGTAGCCCGGGTCGCTGATGCCGGGATAGCCGGCGTTGCTGCACACCGCCACATCGCGGCCGGCGTCCAGATGCCCGAGGATCTGCGCGGCGGCACGGCGTTCGTTGTGCTCGTGGTGGCTGAAGACCAGGGCCGGACGCGGCAGGCCGTGGCGCTGCAGCAGGATGGCGGTGTGACGGGTGTCCTCGCAGGCGAGGACGCCGACCTCGCGCAGCACGCGCAGGGCCCGCAGGCTCACGTCCTCGAGGTTGCCGATCGGCGTCGCCACCATGTAGAGTGTTGCCATGGTCCGCCTCAGCCCACCCGGCGCCGGCCGTACTTCGAGGCCGGCGTGGCCCTCGAGAAGGCCCAACTGCGGATGGCCTTGATCTGCTGTTCCATGGTCTCGGACAGCGGTACGATCTTGCTGATCGCCGCCGAGAGGTCGCGCTGATTCAGCGGCCGGCCCTCGTAGTAGGCGTCGGTGCGGGCCGAGATGACGGCCTGCTCGATCTCGGCGCCGTTCCAGCCCTGGGTCATCACCGCCAGCATCTTGAAGTCGAAGTCGTCCGGGTTGGCGCCGTTGCGCTTCAGGTGGATGCGGAAGATCTCGACGCGCTCCTCGTCAACCGGCAGGTCGCAGAAGAAGACCTGGTCGAAACGGCCCTTGCGGATGATCTCCGCCGGCAGGGCATTGATGCGGTTGGCGGTGGCGGCAATGAAGATCAGCGGCGGCTTCTCCTGCATCCAGGTCAGGAAGGCCGAGAAGATATGCGAGTCGATCTTGATGCCCTCCTCGGCCATGCCCAGGGCATTCTCGATCTCGTCGAGCCAGAGGATCGCCGGGGCCACCGACTCGGTGGTGCGCAGGGCCTTGTGGAAGGCCTCCTCCGGGGTGCCGTACATCCCCGAAAAGACCAGATTCATG
Source organism: Lentisphaerota bacterium (assembly GCA_012514865.1). Taxonomy (GTDB): domain Bacteria; phylum Verrucomicrobiota; class Lentisphaeria; order Oligosphaerales; family JAFGRS01; genus JAGVUW01. The sequence continues at coordinate 3,966 of JAAYZO010000730.1, forward strand.
TCCAGGCGGAACAGCGGCACCTGCCAAAGCGAGCTGATCACCTTCACCGCCAGGCTCTTGCCGCAGCCGCTGACGCCCATCATCAGGAGGCCCTTCGGGATCGGCACCCCGGCATCGAGGGCCTCGCGGCTGAAGAGCTTGCGGCGGCGGATGAGCCAGTCCTTGAGGTTATCGAGGCCGCCCATGCCGTCGATGTCGTAGCGTGGCGGCGAGAACTCGAGGTAGCCGGACTTCTTGACGATGGTGCGTTTCTCGGCGAAGATCTCGTCGAGGATGCGGTCCTTGTCGGCGTGGCCCTGCTGGCCGACGCGGTGCAGGACCTGGCGGATCTCGGCCTCGGTGAGGCCCTTCAGCGCCAGGACGACCTCGCCGGCGGCCTCGGCGGGGAGGCCGTAGTCGGGATGCTCCTGGCGGGCCTGCGCGAGCTGCTCGGCAATCTCACTCTCGCTCGGCGGCGAGACCTCGACCAGGTAGATCTCCTTCTGCAGACTCTCGGGCAGGACCAGCTCGGCCGAGATGACGACGACATGACGGTACACCGTGTCGCGCCCGCTGTAGTAGAAGTCGCGCAGGGCCCGCGCCACCTCCGGACGCGAGAGGAACGGCGCCAGGTCCTTGAACACGAAGAAGCCCGCCCCCGGGCGCCGTGACACCGCCTGCAGGGCCCGCACCGGGTCGCGGGTCGCCTCGGCATCGGCCTCGCCCTCCAGGCCGCTGACGCAGCTCCAGGTCACCACCGGCACCCCGCCGGCAGTCTCGGCGACGGCGCGCAGGCCCTGCAGGACGCGGTCTTCCTCGGGAGAGAGCAGGTAGATCAGCGGGCTGCGGCCCGCCACCACGCTCTGGAGCTGATCGGTGAGACTTGACATGGACGCGATCTCCACAGGCTGGCGGCCAGACCCGCCGGCATCGGCTGACGGCCGTGAAACACGGAGCGACACCGGCACGCCGCGGCACGGTACCGCCGGAATGGGCTCTCCTGTAGTATGGCCGGAGGCGGGGCCTAGCGCAAGGCCGCCCCGGCCTCGATGAGCTTGGCGACCAGGGCCGTCCATCCGGTCTGGTGGCTGGCCCCGAGGCCCTGCCCCGTGTCGCCATGGAAGAACTCGTGGAAGAGCACCAGGTCGCGGAAGTGCGCATCGCGGGCGTAGCGGCTGTCGTCGCCGTGGCAGGGCCGTCGACCGGACGCGTCGGGCAGGAAGATCGACACCAGCCGCCGGGCGAGATCGCGCGCCACCGCGTCGAGCGGCAGGCGATGCCCGCTGCCCACCGGGTACTCGCAGAGGAAGCTGTCGCCAAAGAAGTGGTGGTAGGCCTCGAGGGCCTCGATGATCAGGAAGTTGACCGGGAACCATATCGGGCCGCGCCAGTTCGAGTTGCCCCCGAAGAGGTGGCTCTGCGAATCGCCGGGGCTGTAGCGCACGGCGTGGTCCTCGAAGCCGGGGGCGATGACGTAGGGATGCGCGTCGTGGTAGCGTGAAAGCGAGCGAATGCCGAACGGCGAGAGGAACTCAGCGGGGTCGCAGAGGTAGCGCAGCAGGCGCTGGAGCCGTTCGGGCGAGGGTATGGCCAGGAGCATATGGCCGCTGCTGTCGCTGCAGGAGCGCATCCACGAGATCTGCCCGGCGAGGTCACGGCGGTGCTCGAGGAACCAGGCCATGCGCCGCGAGAAGGCCGGCAGGGCCTCGAGGTCCTCGGCGTGCAGGGCCGCCACCGCGATCAGCGGCATCAGGCCGACCAGGGAGCGGATGCGCACCGGCTCAGCGTGGTGGTCGGTGATGAGGTCGTCGTAGTAGAAGCCGTCGACGTCGTCCCACAGGCCGCGGCCGGCAAAGTGATTCATGGCGTCGGCGATCTGCACGAAGTGCTCGAAGAACTTGCTGGCGACGTCCTCGTACGCGGGGTTGTCGCGGGCCAGCTCCAGGGCGATGCCCAGCATGGTCAGGCAGAAGAAGGCCATCCAGGCGGTGCCGTCCGCCTGGGCCAGGCGACCGCCGGTCGGCAGGGGCTTGGAGCGGTCGAACACGCCAATGTTGTCCAGGCCCAGAAAGCCGCCGGCGAAGAGGTTATGGCCATCGACGTCTTTGCGGTTGACCCACCAGGTGAAGTTCAGCATGAGCTTGTGGAAGGCCTTCTCGAGGAAGACTCGATCGCGCTGGCCGCGCGGGCCGCACATCTTGTAGACGCGCCAGCAGGCCCAGGCGTGCACCGGCGGGTTGACATCCGAGAAGGCCCACTCGTAGGCCGGGATCTGGCCACTCGGGTGCATGTACCACTCGCGCAGCAGGAGCAGGAGCTGGCGTTTGGCGAAGGCGGGCTCGAGGTGCGCCATGGGGATCATGTGGAAGGCAAGGTCCCAGGAGGCGTACCACGGGTACTCCCACTTGTCGGGCATGCTCAGGATGTCGCGGTTGAACAGATGCCGCCACTCTGGGTTGCGCGGCCGCGCCTGTCGCGCCGGCGGCGGCGGCGGCTGCTCGGGGTCGCCCTCGATCCAGTCGTTGACCGAGAGGTGGTAGAACTGCCGGCTCCACAGCAGTCCGGCGTAGGCCTGCCGGGCGACGTCGCGCGCCGGGTCGTCGACGGCGGCGGGAATGACCTCGCGGTAGAAGGCCTCGGCCTCGGCCTGGCGCCGGCCCAGGAGGTCGTCGAAGGCCTCGCCGAAGGGCTCGCCGATCGGGGGCTCGGGGCGGTGCAGCCGCAGGCGCACCGTCAAGGACGCGCCGGCCGGCAGGCGCAGGCGATACCAGGCGGCGGCCTTGGTGCCGTGGCCATGCGGCGACACGGCGCCGGCCTCGCCCTCGACGATATGACGATGAAAGGCGTCTTTGACATAAGGCGTGTAGCTCAACGTGCCCCAGAGGCGGAGGCTGTGACTCTCGTTCTCGGTGAACAGCCACACCGGCGGCTGGCCATCCGGGCCAACCTCGGCCTCCAGACGCATCAGGCCCAGGCTCTCGTGCTCGGCCGTCAGCACCAGCGGCCCGGCGGCCGAGAGACGCGGCTTGCGCGTGCAGCCCTCGTGGCGACAGCCCCAGATCCAGGTGTTGCGGAACCACACCGTCGCCAGGAGATGCACCTCCGCCGACTCGGCCGAGCGGTTCAGCACCGTCCAGCGCAGCAGCAGGTCATCCGGACTTGCCTTGGCGACCTCGGTGACGAGATCGACATAGCGCCCGCCGTCGAACAGGCCGGTGTCCAGAAGCTCGTACTCCGGACGGCCCGGGCCACGACGGCGATTCTCCGCGACCAGATCGGCGTAGGGGTAGGCCGACAGCGGGTACTTGTACAGGGCCTTGGCGTAGGAGTATGTCGGCGTGGCGTCGAGGTAGTAGTACAGCTCCTTGCAGTCCTCGCCGTGGTTGCCCTCGTGGTTGTCCAGGCCGAAGAGGCGTTCCTTGAGGATCGGGTCGCGGCCGTTCCACAGCGCCGGCGCCAGGCAGAGCCGGCACTCGCGGTCGCACCAGCCCAGGAGGCCGTCCTCGCCCCAGCGGTAGGCGC
>JAAYZO010000731.1 GCA_012514865.1 Lentisphaerota bacterium
GGTCCCGCCCCCCGTCAGAACTCCACCGCAGAGGGGGAGAGAGAGGGCCGCAAAGAGGCGCAAGAGGCGCAAGAAAGGAGGATGGGCACTCCTCCCCCCGCCTTTGTCATCGTCCTCGCCCCTCCACGGTTCCCCCGGAACGACAAGGATCACGATGAGGATCACGACAAGGAGGGGACGGCCCGCCCTCCGGTCTTTGTCGTCATCCTTGTCCTGATCCTTGTCTTCCCCCTTCCCGCGGCCCAGGGAGGCCGCGCCGGCGCCTCCGACTCCATCGCGGTCACTGTCCCGCGGCGGTCGCTCCGCCCGGGAGGGCGCTCTCGGCGGCCCAGAGTCCGAGCTGCTGGAAGAACTGCCGGTGGTACTCGCCCAGGCGGTTCCACAGACACCAGTTCGACGGCATGCCCCAGTCGACCGGGCTCGCGAGCACCGCCACCCGTCCGGCGCCGTAGGCGGCCAGCACCAGCGCCGGGGTCGACACCGCGGGCTGGAGCCCGGCGGGGGTCTGGTAGCGCAGGATGGCGCGGCCCGCCGGCGTGGGCTCGAGGATCTGCAGGACGCCGATGTCCTGGCGGCCCGTCGGCAGGAAGGGCAGGCCGGACAGCACCGGGTGCTCCTCCAGCGGCTCGAGCTGGTAGCGCCGCGACCAGGCGCCGAGGAACTCGCGGGTGCAGTCGCGCGGCGCGGCGCCGACGCGGACGCTGCTCGAGACCTCGCGCAGCGGCAGCAGGTCGGTGCCCTCGAAGGCGGTCGGCGTGATCGGCCCGCAGACCACCAGACCGCCGCCGGCCCGGACGTGGTCCTCGAGCTGACGCCAGACAGTCGCCGGCAGGGCCCGCAGCCCGACGCAGGCGACCAGGGCCGTCGCCGCGGCCGGTTCGGCCGGCAGGCCATCGCGGTCGCGGACAAAGATGGGCTTGAAGCCGGCGGCGGCGAGGTACTCGGAGAGGAACCCGGCGGCGGGCGTCGGCACCCAGCCGTCGTCGGCGCGGCGTTCGTAAGGCCCCAGGATCACCGCGCCCGCGCCGCCGCCCGACGCCGGCAGACGCACCGCCGGCACGGCCGCCGTCGCGGCCAGGACCATCCGGGCGGCCTCCGCCATCGCCAAGGCGTCGGATGCCGCGCCCGCGACCTCGAGACGCGCCTCCAGATGCACCGGCAGCACCCCGGACAGCGACGCCAGCGGGACCTCCACGGCGGCCGCCGGACCCGCCGCGCGGATCGGGTGGTCCTCTCGACGCTGGCGGCCGTCGGCGCCGCGGAACTGCAGCCGCAGGACGCCCTCGGCGACCTCGCGGAACGGCAACACCCGCAACGACACCGCCGCCGACGCACCCGGGGCCCCGTCCGAGCTGACCACGGCCTGGTAGCCGGCGTTGCCGTCGTGGGCGTCGAGGCGCTCCAGGCCGGCGCCGCAGGCGAGGGTCTCGACCCAGTGATCCACCGCGCCCGGCGCCAGCGAGATCAGCCGGAATGCCTCCAGGGAGTAGGTCTGCGGGCAGGTCCACATGCGGTAGAAGGCCGGCGTCTCGGCCAGGGCCGTGAGGAAGACCTCCGCGCCGTCGTCGGTGCCGCAAGCGTACCACCCGCCGGCCAGGATGTCGCCATCGACGGCGCCCCAGTAGCCGGCCTGCGGCGGCTTGCCGATCCGGCAGATGCGCGTGTCGATGGCCGCCTCGCCGAGGCCCGGCACCGTGGCGCCGCGCAGGGGCACCGTGGCCCAGCAGCGGTCGTCATAGCCGCCGCGGCCGTCCTGGCCCCAGAAGGCATGCGTGTACCAGGTCGTATCCCACGGCTTCTCGCCGATGTTGGTCAGGGTGCGCTCGACGAGCAGGCGGCTCTCGCCGGGCCTGAGGATGAGGCGTTTCTCGTAGCGGTAGCCATAGCCGTCGCGCGCGGGCACGGTCTGCCGGAAGGTCACCGCGCGGCCGCCGGCACCGAGGTCCTCCTCGATCGTCTCCCAGACGCCGGGGTCGATGAGCTTGAGCGAGCCGCGGAAGCAGCGGTCGACGCCCTGGCAGAGACCGACGCCGATTTTCAGGCAGTGCCAGACCCCCGGGGTGATCTCGAGCACGCGGACCGCCTCGTCGAACTCCTCCGGGATGCCCTGCCAGTTCTCCCTGCCCCCGGAGGTCTCGGCGAACCAGCGCCGGCCGGTGGGCAGGAAGGTCACCTGGCCGATCCAGCCCGGCCCGACGAAGCGCGTGCCGTAGCGCGGTCGTGCCTCCGGCGGCGGCCGGCGCAGGAGGCGGTCGCGCCAGCGCTGCGACGGCACCGGCGGCGGCTCGCCGGTGAGGACATCGACGCGCACGAGGCGGTTCTCGAGGACGACCTCGGCGGCCCCGCAGCCATCGCTGTCCTCATGGCGCAGGACGACATCCTGAGCCGCGGCGGCCCCGAGGCCGGCCAGGCCCAGCGTCCACACGACCAGCCTGCACTGTCGAGTCATCGGTGCTCTCCTTATGATGGCACATGGTTCGTGGGCTCTCGGCTCCGTGGCTCGTGCGGCACGCGACCCGCGGCCGCGATCTGGCACCCCTCCAGCCAAATCCCCGGCGCCCGCAGACGCCGGATAGTGCAAGGCGAAACATCCCTCGCCACCAGTGTGGAGCGCGAGTGTCCACAGACGCGAACGCGTCCACGAGCCGCAACGGCATCGACCGCACCACGACGCGATGGCTCCTACGAGGGCCACCGACGGAGCGCTGACGCAATCCTCAAACAGCCCTGGCCACCCGGCGTGCCGGCTGGCAGGCCCGGCGCCATGGCCTTACGTTAGCCCCGCATCGAGACAACCTCCACGGAGCAAGCGCCCTTGCGGACCCGCGCTGCAGACATGGCCACCCCGGCGGGGCCGGCCGACAGCCAGAAGGCCCCACCGCTCGACCTGAGCGCGGTCGACGCCATCGTCGCGGCCAGGGGCCGCGGGCGTGATGCCGCCATCGCCATCCTGCAGGCCATCCAGGCACACTACCGCTACCTGCCGACGGAGGCCCTCCGGCGCGTCTGCGAGATCACCGACATCAGCCCGGCCGACCTCAGCGGCGTGGCGACCTTCTACGACCTCTTCCGGCACCGCCCGGCCGGACAGTACACCATCGGCGTCTGCGTCGGCACCGCCTGCCATGTCAAGGGCGCCGACGCCGTCCTCGACGCCTTCCGGCGCCGCCTGGAGCTGGCCGCGGGCGAGGACACCGACCCGGCCCGGCAGTTCACCCTCGGGACGGTCTCCTGTCTGGGCTGCTGCACCCTGGCCCCGGTGGTGCAGATCGAGCACACGATCTACGGGCATGTGCGCCCGGCCGAGGTCGGCGCCATCCTCGACGACTTCCTGGCGCGCCAGCGCGCCCAGGCCCGCCCGGCAGCGGCGGCGCGGCCGAGTGCGGCAGCGCCCTCCGGCGAGATCCGCATCGGCCTGGGGTCGTGTTGCCAGGCGCGCGGCAGCGCTCGCGTCCTCGAGGCGGTCCACGCGGCCCTGGCCGACACCGACCAGGCCGTCGCGGTGCGCGAGGTCGGCTGTGTCGGGAGCTGCAGCCAGACGCCCCTCCTCGATGTCGTCATGGCCGACGGCGAGCGCTGGACCTACACCCAGGTCGAACCCGACGACGTCGCCGCCATCCTGCGCCGGCACTTCCCGCCGCGCGGGCCGTGGCGGTCTCTGCGTGCCGGCCTCGCCGCCGGCCTGGAGAGGCTCTACCGCGGCGCCGTCGACTGCGAGCCGGTGCGGCGTCTCGCCGATGCCGACGCCGCGAGCGCTGCCGCGAGTGCCGCCGCGCCCCCGGCGATCGGCACCGGCGCCGCCGGCGCGGCGCCACTGGAGCGCTACCCGGTCGGCCAGCGCGACCCCGTGCCGGCCCTGGAGGCCTTCCTTCGCCCGCAGGTCCACATCGCCACCGAGGCCTGCGGCCAGCTCGACCCGCTCAGCCTCGATGACTACCGCCGCGGCGGCGGCCTGGAGGCCTACCGGCACTGCCTCGAGCGCGGCGAGCCGGACGAGGTCATCGAGCAGGTCATCGCCAGCGGCCTGCGCGGCCGCGGCGGCGCCGGCTTCCCCACCGGCCAGAAGTGGCGGCTGGTACGCCGCGCCAAGGGCACCGAGAAGGTCGTCGTCTGCAACGGCGACGAGGGCGACCCCGGCGCCTTCATGGACCGCATGCTCCTCGAGAGCTACCCCTACCGCGTTCTCGAGGGCATCCTCATCGCGGCCTGGGCCGTCGGTGCCGCCGAGGGCGTTCTGTACATCCGCGCCGAGTACCCGCTGGCCCTGTCGAGGGTGCGCGCGGCCCTGGGCTACCTGCAGGACGAGGGTCTGATCCGGGGTGATGGCGACGGCGCTTCCGGCGGCGCGGGTCGCGCCCCGCGCCTGCGCGTCGTCGAGGGCGCCGGCGCTTTCGTCTGTGGCGAGGAGAGCGCCCTCCTGGCCAGCATCGAGGGCCGGCGCGGCATGCCGAGGCTGCGGCCGCCCTACCCGGCCGAGTGCGGCCTCTTCGGCCGGCCGACCCTGGTCAGCAATGTCGAGACCTTCGCCAACATCGCGTGGATCCTGCGACACGGCCCGGCGGCCTTCGCGGCCCTGGGCACGCACGACAGCAAGGGCACCAAGGTCTTCGCCCTCGCCGGCAAGATCCTCCGCGGCGGCCTGATCGAGGTGCCGATGGGCCTGACCATTCGCGCTGTCGTCGATGGCATCGGCGGCGGGGTTCCCGGCGGCAAGGCCTTCAAGGCCGTCCAGATCGGCGGGCCCTCGGGGGGCTGCGTCCCCGCCAGCCTCGCCGATACGACCATCGACTACGGCGCCCTCACCGCCGTCGGCGCCATCATGGGCTCGGGCGGCATCGTCGTCCTCGACGAGGATGACTGCATGGTCGACATCGCGCGGTACTTCCTGCAGTTCACCCAGGCGCAGTCCTGCGGACGCTGCGCGCCGTGCCGGGTCGGCACCCGCCGCATGCTCGACCTGCTCGAGAGGATCTGCGCCGGCAAGGGCCAGGAGGGCGACCTGGAGCGCCTCGAGGACCTCGCCTGGACGGTCAAACGCCTCAGCCTCTGCGGCCTCGGCCAGACGGCGCCCAATCCGGTGCTCTCGACCCTGCGGCACTTCCGCGAGGAGTACGCCGCACA
>JAAYZO010000085.1 GCA_012514865.1 Lentisphaerota bacterium
CAGGGAACAGGGGCAGTGCGTCCGTGCGTCTGTGCGTCTGTGCGTCGGTAGTCGGTCGTCGGTCGTCTCTTCCTCCCCGCTCCCCGCAGTCCGTAGTCCGCCGCTCAGGCGCCCGGCGACCAGCGCGGCACCGGCCGCGGGTGGACCGTCGTGGCACGGCCGCCGAGGAGCGCCGCGACCTCGGCCTCGACGCCGGACACGCCCTCGGCGGTGTCGTGGACCTCGAGGACCAGGTCGCTGCTGTAGGTGGCCCCCGGTGCCACCGTGACGACGCGGCCCTGCTCGCGTTCAAAGGTCTTCGGATTGGGCAGATTGACCCCCGGCTCGAGGCCGGTGACGTAGCCCTCGCGCTCACCGACGGTGTTTTTCCACTGCGTCAGCCATGGCAGCTGGCTCTTCGGGAAGCGCACCACGACGCCGCGGTCGCCCTCGGCATTGCGCAGCATGGCCAGGGTCATGCCGTCGGCGCCGGCGGCGAGGTCATGCCAGTAGCACTGCTCGACATAGCCGGGCGTCGGCGCCGGGTACTCGGCGTAGCGCGCGATGTCCTCGGCGGCGCGCGCGTCGCGCGGCGCGACCGCCAGGCTGGGTGCCACCATCCGGGCGCCCTCCTCGAGGAAGGGCCGCCCGAAGTTGCAGTGGTAGAGCAGCTCCATCTCGTCCGGGACCTCGCGGACGTTGATGATGCGGTCGCTGATGCTGACACGGTTGCTCCCGACCGTCGTGCTGATGCGTGTCACCAGGCGCCACTGCGGACAGAACAGCATCGCCTCGTCGACGATGCCGATGACCGTCAGCTCGGTCGGCGGACCCGGCTTGATCTGGATCTCGACACGGCTCGCCGGGAGATTCGCGATGCGGCCGCGGAGAGTCAGGTTGACCTTGGAGGGATTGCCATTGTTGTCGGGGACGACATCGGTGCAGGGCGGCCCATTCGACGCCAGGCCGCAGCGCACGATGCACTCGTCGAAGCCCTTCAGCCAGCCGAGCCCGCCCTGGTCGAGGGCCTGCACAAAGGCCGGATGCACCGGACCCGCCACGGGCGACTGCCAGCCGATCGGCAGGCCGTGGTAGGAGCCCTTCCAGAAGCCCATGCCGCGCGTCGGCACCAGGGTGAACGACAGGGCGCCATTGTCGACCTCGATGATATCGACACCGGCGCTGAGGCCGCCCTGGAGGGTCCGCTTGCGGACCGACCAGGCAATCGGCGAGGTCAGCGCCACGGCGCCGGGAGTGAGCTCAAGGCGGTCGACGTAGACGCGCTGGCTGACATCGGTCAGCGTCCAGGAACGCAGGTTGGCCATAGCCGCCATCTCCTCGAATGATGCGGGGATCGTGGTCCGTTGCACGCCGCGTACGGTAGCCCGGCCCCGCACCAGGCGCAATCCGGTTGCGCTGGGGGATTCGACCACGAAGAGCACGAAGGGAGAGAAGAGGGGAGTGTCTATCGCCAAGCCGCCAAGAGCGCCAAGAAGAAGGGGAATGGTGAAGGGGAGTTAACCACGAAGGGCACGAAGGACACGAAGGGGCTTGTCGCCGTTACGCCCACAAG
>JAAYZO010000732.1 GCA_012514865.1 Lentisphaerota bacterium
AACGCCAGGTATAGCAGAGCGAAACATCGCGGACGGCGCCTTCCCGGTCAGAGTGCCGGCTTGAGCCGGAAGCGTGCCGCGTGCCTTTAGGCCGCGGCAACACCGGGGGGCTGCGCCGGGCTGAAGCCGCGGCGCACACTATCCGCGTGAACGCGGCACTCTGACCCCGGACTCCACAACCGCACCACGACGCGAAGTTCCATACGAGCCGGATCCCGGCGCACGGCGAGTAGGGGCACGGCGCCGTCCGTGGCCCCCCGGCGCCGGCGGCGCCCGGGGGAGCGCCACTCGGCTCGTGGCGCCCACCTCCGCTCCGCCGGCACACGGTGAGCCGGACATGACAGGGCGTAACAGCGCTTCCAGCGCCTCCCTGGGGTCTTCCGGTCTGGCGCCCTGAAAGGGCATCATTCATCAGCCCAGGGCAACGCCCTGGGAAATCGGATGGTGAGGATTGCAGGCTGAAAGTCTGCGACACGACGACCGCCCCGACGCGATATCTCCTACGAGCCGCCGCGCCTGCGGCGCTCACTCCGCCGCCGGCGTGGCCGCCTGGCGGTGGCACCGCAGGAGAGCGAGGCTGGCCGTGACAATGCGGTCCTCGGCCTCGGGCAGCAGCGTCGCCGCCAGCCCGAAGTAGCAGCACGAGCGCTCGACCTCATAGCCGCCCTGCGGGAAGGCATGTCGCGGCGGGATGTAGGCGACGAGGCCATTGCTGTAGCCATGCGGGGTGACGATCTCCCCGGGACAGAGGTCCTTCAGGGCGATGCCGAGGTCGGTGCAGACCTCGCCCGACCAGTAGACCAGGTGGTGGTCGTGACGCAGGCTCAGCACCTGCACCTCGAAGGGCAGGCTCCGCTGCGACACCGCCGCCTCGTAGGCACGGCGCACGCGGTCCTCGCCGAGGACCTTGGCATAGTTGCCGAACTGGCCATCGCGGTACTCCTCGTAGGTCCAGGGCTCCCGCAGCGGCAGCCGTATCATCCGCCGCGACACCTGCAGCCGCCCGAGCTCGATCGGGAAGGCCCGCCGACGGCCGGCGAGGACCTCGACGGCGTGCTCCTGGCCCATCTGGCGGGCTGCCTCGGCGTTGCCGCCGCCGTAGGTCTCCAGCGTCCCCGAGAACCACGGCCGGACATTGGCGCCGCAGCCCTGGCACCACAGCGCCGGCACGCCGGTGGCGGCGCGCACCGCCTCGCAGAAGAACCCCGGGTAGTCGCCGCCGAGGTCGTACTGACCGCAGGCGGTGGCGTGGCAGCCGTAGCTGGTGAGTGAGGCGATGGCGCGGCCGCGGGCGTCGACGAACCAGCGGCTGTCGACGGCGCGGTCGTGGGCGCCCTCGGGATTTGGGGCATGCCGTGCCTCCTTGGCGGCAGGGTCCCACCGCCGGCGGTTGACGCCCAGATGCGAGCGAATCCTCGAGAAGCGCATGGCGCCGGGGCGCGCCGCGGCCTTGGCCGCCGGGATCAGCCCGCGCAGACGCGCCTCCAGCCAGCGCACGTAGGCCGGGTCGACCTCGCCCGCCATGACCATGTCATCCGAGATGCGCGGGGCGTCGTGGGTGTGGGTGGCGCAGGCGATGACGTGGTCGCCCGGCACCCCCGCGTCGCGGCTGGCGGCCCGCCGCAGGCGCTGCAGCAGCGGCCGCGGAATGGCGATCAGGTCGGCACTGAGCAGGACTGCCGCGGTGACGCCGTCGTTCAGGTACAGCGCCGAGGCCTTCAAGGGCAGGTAGACGCCCTTGCTGCGCTCGGTCCGCCAGCCCATGCCGACCAGGAACTGCGGCGTCTCCGGAGTGATATCGACGGTCGCGACACCGACTGACCACGCGCTGCTCATGCGGACTACCTCCGAGGCTTCCTTCTCCAGACCCGCGCGCCGACGCCGCCGCCCACCGCTACAGCCCAGTCACCGGCGTAGAACGCCGGATAGAACACACCAGATCATCGCTTGCGGCGCCTTGCTGCGACCGGCCGTTCCGGCGCCCTGAAAGGGCATGATTCATAAGCCCAGGGCAACGCCCTGGTATAGAAGATGTTACGCATTGCAGGCTGAAAGTCTGCGACAAGACCGTGCGCGTCACACCGCCATGTTTCATACGGGCCTCACGGCTCCAGGCCGGCTGCCACGACGCGGCCATCAGCCAGGCCGGCCACCACCGCCGGACGACCGCCGACGCGCAGCGCCGACAGCTTCAGGACCGCCGCGCCGGCCTGGCGCGACCACAGACGACGCCCCTGCGCATCGAGGGCGTGCAGGAGCCCATCCTCGGTGCCCGCCAGGAGCCGGCCTTCGATAACCGCCAGGTCGTGCACCGCCAGGCCCAGACGCTGCGCCCACAGGCAGTCGCCCGCGGCCGACAGGCAGTACAGATAGCCGGTCCCCGAGCCCACCAGGACCTCCGGGCGGCCATCGCCATCGAGGTCATGGCAGACGATGCGGCTCACCGGATAGCCGAAGTTGTCGAAGCGCCACAGGGTCTGGCGCCCGAGGGTGACCGCCATAAGGTCGCCGGTCGAGGAGCCGTGGACGATGTCGGTCTTGCCGTCGCCGTCGAGATCGCCGAGGCCGAAGGTGACGTCCCCGATCGAGGTGAGCGACGACAGGACGACGCGGCCATCGGGGCGCAGCACGTAGACCGAGCCGTACTTGTTGGCGATGACGATCTCAGGACGGCCGTCCTGGTCGAGGTCCTGAACCGCGATCTCCATGCAGCCGTGGTAGGCCGCCAGGGTACGCCAGAGCTTCTGGCCGTCGGGGCTGCGGCCCTGGGCCTCCATGCTGGCCAGGGTGGTAATGATCATGTCGTCGACGCCGTCGGCGTCGCTGTCGACGCCGCGGCTGCAGTACAGCCCCCAGGGCCGCTCGCCGTGGTCGGCGCTGAAGTAGATGCCGGTCATCACGTCGCGACGCAGTTCGCGGCCGCCCGGGTCGAGCTGTCGGAGGGTGGTGTCGGCGCTGGAGACCAGGACCGTGCCCGGGCCGCCCTGCTTCAGGTGCGCCAGAGAGACGTCGCGCACGACGCCGCCGGTGGCGCAGGACCAGCGCTGCCGGCCGTCGGCGCCGACCGCGAAGCCGGTCCGGCCGCAGGCGACCAGCAGCTCGTCCTGGCCATCGCCGTCGAGGTCGGCCGGAGTCAGGCGCGCCACCGGCGCGGCCGACAGGGCGAGCGTCCACAGGGGCGACAGCGCCGGCGCCGCCGGGGTGCCGTCGGCGCCGGCGGCAGGCCGCGCCACGACCGGCAGATCCGGCGACGCCGCGGCGGTCAGGCCGCGCAGACTCAGGACGTGGCGCCCGGCGGGGAGGGCCACCGCAGGGTCGGCGGCCTTGCCATCGGCCTCGAGAGTCCATCCCGACGCCGTCAGGCGTGTCGGCACGGCGGCCTCGACCGTGAGCCGTCCCGAGGCCGTCTCGAGGTGCACGGCCGCAGGCGGCTCGAGCCGCAGGCTGCCCGTGCCCTGGCGCAGGGATGCCAGAGCGACGGCGCGGAGCCCATCGCTGTCGAGGATCCACGCCTCGGCGTCGCCCTCCCAGAGGCCGAGGCGACCGGCGCCGAAACGCACGCCGACGGCGCCGGCCGGCCCCGCCACGCGGTAGGCGCCGTCGGCCGCGGGCGCCATGGCATAGGCGTCAGAATGCGCTTCGCCGACGGCATGGACGAGCGAGCAGAAGACCACCTCGTCGCCGGCTGCCAGACGCCGCGACTGGCGCTGGTGCAGGATCGACACCGGCACCGAGATGCCCTGCCGGACGTGATTCGTCACCCAGGCCGACACGGGCTCGGCCGAGTCGATGTGGAGGGCCTTCACCGACGCCGGCGGCAGGTCTTCCGGGCGCAACGGCGGCGCCGTGGCCGCGACCACCACCTGCGGCGCCGCGCCAGCAGGACGGAATTCGATGCGGTCCAGATGCACCGACGGCTTCTCGCGTAACGCCACGCGGACCCGGTGGCGCCCCCCGGCGGCGACCGTCAGGCGCGCCGCGCTGGTGCCCGCGAAGGTGGACCGCGACGGACCGTAGGTCTCCTGCGGCAGGTGCAGGTCCAGGGTCGGACCGCCATCGAGATCGAGGAACAGCGAGTCGCTGCTCCCGGAGTCGCCGTAACCGACCACCACGACCTCGTAGTCGCCGGCCGCCAGCTCGATCGGGAAGACCAGCCGCGAGGCGGCCTCGCTCAGGAGCACCGCCCGGCCGGTCGACGCCGCGGCGTCGTCGATGACCTCCAGCCCCTGGCTCTCGAAGGCCGTGGCACGCCGCGCCGTGAAGCGCCCCGCGGCGTCGACAGCCTGGTCGCCCGAGTCGATGGTCTTCCAGGTGACATCGAGGTCGTAGTCGCCATCCTGGCGGGCCCGGACGACATCGCGCACCACGAACCAGGCGCCGCGGCGCCAGAGCACCTGGCGGTCCCAGTCGACGCCGTTGTAGCCGGCGACGGTAGTCCGCGTCGCGGCCAGGCCGGCGATCTCACCGGCTGCCGCCAGGCCGGCCAGGCTCGGCACCAGGACATCACAGCGGCCGTCACGCAGGACCGACAGCATCGAGTGCTCGGTGGTGTTGCGCACCAGGTAGTCGTGGTCAAGCAGCCAGCGCTCGCCGTCCTGAACGAAGGTCGTGATGCCGTTGGTGTCGAAGTGCAGGTGCTTGCCGCGGCCGATGCCGTCGAGGAGGAGGTACTGCCCGGCCGGGTCCCAGTTCTCGCGGAAGCTGATCTTGTCCCAGGCCTGCTCGACGGCCACCTCGGCCGGCGCGAACGCCTCGGTGTAGCTGGGGCGGCGCTGGATATCCGCGTAGAGGCGCGGATCGATCGGGAAGACCCGCAGGCCGACAAAGCGCTCCGGCGGCGTCGGCGCGACGTCCTGCCAGGTGGGCGAGGACCAGCCCCCGGGATGCGCCTGGTCGAGCAGCCAGCGGTAGCCGCTGTCGCGCGTCCACCAGAAGGCGATAGGCAGCGCCTGCCGCACCATCGTCGGCACGACCGAGTAGCCGCTGTCACCGAAGCCCGCCGGCAGGAGGCGGTTGTCACCGCAGGCAACGACGTAGTCGGCATAGCGTTGCAGAAGCCCGGACTCGAAGAAGCGCAGGTCCCACTCCGCCAGGGCGTAGCGGATGACGTGGTCCATGGTCAGGACCAGGTAGCTGTCGGCGTCTTCCTGGGGCTTCCAGGACTGCGCCTGCGCCGCGAAGCCGAGGCGGGACCGACGCAGCCACTCGGCGGCCTCCGGGATCTGGAAGTGGCGGTCGAAGTAGCGCCCGGCGTGGTACAGCCCGAGCAGGGCGAAGGTGGTGTGGTTCCAGGTGACGGTGAAGGCCTCGTCGATGAGGCGGTACTCGTAGGAGCGCCGGGTGAGGTCGCGGCTCCACAGGAAGAAGGCCTTGAGGTAGGCAGCGCGCCGCTCGGCGCTGATCAGGGGGCACTCATCGAAGGCATCCCAGAGGGCCGCGATGGCTCCGGAGGTCGTCTCCTCGGGCCAGGGCGCCTTGCGGTCGGGCTGGCGCTCGTAGACGCCCGCCATGATGTCCAGGGCCGCCAGGGCCAGCCGCGCGTGCGTCTCGTCGCCCGTCTTGAGGTACGCCTCGGCGTTGACCCGGAAGGCGGTGAAGGACGGATCCACCGGCTTGGCCAGGAGGGCCTCCCGCGCGGCCGGCGCCAAGGCCCGCGACGGCTCGACGACGAGAGTCCAGGGCAGCGTCGTCGCGGCGCCCTCGCCCTCGAGCGCCTCCAGGAGGCGCGCCACCGCCGGCGACAGCGCCTGCGGCTGGCTGGCGCCGACGACGATGACATCCTTGCCGCCGCCCCAGTGGTGCGGGTCGCAGACAGTGCGGAGGGTGAAGCCGTCGCCGCCGGGGTACTGGGCATCCTCGTAGGTGTAGCTGCTGAAGTACAGACGCGTCAGCAGGGGGTTGTCGAGCATGTTGCCGAGGGCGATGCAGGTCTGCCGGCCGGGCTCGGCCTGCTCGAGCGTGGTGGCGAGGGGCGGCGCCACGCCGAGGCGCCGCGTCAAGGCCTCCTGGAGCGCCTTGGCCGCGGCCTGGCCGGCGGCATGCGCCGGCGCCAGGATCACCGGCGCGCGGCCATCCACCACCAGCGCCGTACGCCGCGAAGGCGGCGGCCAGGCGGCGAAGTCCGGCAGGACATCGGAGGCGGCCTCGGC
>JAAYZO010000733.1 GCA_012514865.1 Lentisphaerota bacterium
AGGGCTGTTTGAAAGTCCGGTTCTGGCACCCCTTCAGCGCCCGCGGGGCACTTGCCGGCCCCGATCATGTCACCATGGAAATCGCGGTCGATTTCCACAGGAGGGTGAGCAGGTGAGCGCTGACGCGATCGTCGATCAGCCCTGTCCCTGCCCGGGCGCCCGGCGTCGCCCTCCGGCAAGGCTGCCGGAGGGGCAGCGTCAGGGACTTAAATGAGTAAGTCCTGGCGAGAGGGGAGAAGGGAGGGAGGGGAGGGAGGGGAGGGTACTCGCCAGGACTTAAAAAGTCGTTCGGGGACTATTGAGTTGTCAAGAACCGGAAACCGGAGGGACGCTTCGATCGCCGACCCGGAACCCCCAAGGCGATCTGCTATTAACGAAGATACTGCAAAAAGCGCCGCTGTCCAATGAATTTCCCGAGAAAAACACGCGATCGGTGGATATTTCGCGCCTCGGCGGATACTCCCGACCCCGGCAAGCCGGCTGGGTGGCCGACGGCGGCCACGCTGCCGGGCGGTTCAGGTCACCTTGCCGATGCGGATATCGAGATCCTCGCGGCGTTCCAGGCGGTCGACGGCGCCGTCCTTGACCCAGAGGATGCGGTCGGACGAAGCCAGCATCTTGTGGTCATGGGTGGCGGTGACGACGGTGACGCCGAACTCCTTGGAGAGGCCGCTGAGCAGGCCGATGATCTCCTCGCCGGTGACGAGGTCGAGGTTGGCGGTCGGTTCGTCGGCGAGGATGATAGCCGGGTCATTGGCGAGGGCACGTGCGACGGCGACGCGCTGCTGCTGGCCGCCGGACATCTCGTCGGGGCGGTGGGTGAGGCGGTGTCCGAGGCCGACGCGGGTGAGGACCTCTCTGGCGCGGGCCTCGGCCTCGGCATGGCTGCGGCCGCTGAAGAGGAGGGGCAGGCAGACATTCTGGACGGCGTCATAGGCCGGCAGGAGGTTGTAGGACTGGAAGACATAGCCGATGTGGTTGCCGCGGAAGTGTGCGAGCTGTCGCGGGCTGAGGCGGGTGAGGTTGACGCCGGCGACGGCGACCTCGCCGCTGCTGGGGCGGTCGAGAGCGCCGATCATGTTGAAGAGGGTGCTCTTACCGGAGCCCGACGGCCCCATGATCGAGAGGTACTCGCCGCGGTAGATCTCGAGGTTGATGTTGCGCAGGGCGTGCACCACGGTCTTGCCGAGGTCGAACTGCTTGTTCACGCCCTTGACGCGAATGAGGACTTCCTGGCTCATGAATCCGGTATCCTCTCGCACTTAGAACGGCAGCTTGATGGCGGATTTGCTGAGGAAGGTGATACCGATACCCAGCGTGGTGATCAGGCCCATGCCGCAGCCGAAGCCGGCGCTGACCACCGGGATGTACTGCCGCCAGCGCAGGCCGAGGCGGCGCTTGAAGTAGAACTGGCCGATGAGGGCCCCGACGAACTGGCCGAGGATGGCGTGCGGGATGGTCTGGCCGAGGCCGCGGACGACGCCGTAGGTCATCATGATCGGGGCACCGAAGAACTGCATGATGGTGAAAAGGATAATGCCGAAGCCGCTGCCGCAGGCGAAGTAGAGCTTGTTCCAGGCCTCTTCGAACATCGAGTACTCGCCCATGGTGGCCGAGTACATGATGCATCGGGTGGCGGCGTCGAGTTCCCACATGCGCTGGGCGTAGGGGTAGGAGAAGGACGGCACCGGATTGAGGCCCCAGATGAAGTTCATGAAGAACAGCGAGCTGATCAGGATAATGGGGTAGAGGATGATCTGGGTCTTCCAGATGCTGGTGAACTTGGTGCCGGTCAGCTCGCACTGGCGGTAGAAGACGGTCATCATGCCGTAGTTGGCGATGGGCATGGGGACGAACCAGCAGGCGATGCCCTTGTATCCGGAGAGGATGAGTGCGGCCTCGCGGATCATGGGTATTTCGACGACCTGGCCGACCATGCCCTCGAGGCGTGCGGTGACGTAGCTGATGAGGGGCGTGTAGACGGCGCCGAGGAAGATGAGGATCCAGAGGACGCGGAAGATATCCGGGTGCCACCCGCCGTGGTACCAGCGCAGCAGGCCCATCGAGATGCCGATGTAGATGGTGGTGACGATGAAGTAGACCAGGATGATGGCCCACCAGGGTATATCGCCGCGACCCGGCGGCACCCTCGAGAGGAGGCGTCGTTCCTCCTTGGCGCTGGCGCCCCGGGCGCGCTGTTCGCGGCGGCTGTGGATCATCTGGCGGCCGACCTGCCAGAAGCCGACGACGGCAATGGCTACGGCGATGCCGATGTGGAAGCTGAAGTAGAAGTCGACGTTGTTCTTGAAGAGCGTGGCGATGGTATCATCGCCGAACTTCCAGTTCGAGAGCATGCCGACGCGGTACAGGATGGGGTTGGCGACGGCGGTGATGAGCAGTCCGACGAAGCTGCCGACCATGCCCCAGAAGGGCATGACCATGCCGAAGATCAGGTTGCCGAAGTTCCAGTCGATGCCGGTGGGGAAGGCCGGCAGGTAGCGCCCGGTCTTGCCGGTGAAATCGGAGAAGGGAATGGGGAAGATCTGAATGGCGGTGCCGGTGAGGGCGCCGGAGAGGACGGGCAGGAGCAGGTAGATGGTGCCGAAGGCCAGGCCGAGGGCGCCGCCGATGGCGAAGACGCGCCAGCGCCAGTTGTCCTCGGCGCTCTTGGCCGACTTCGCCTCGATGTCCTCGGCCATGGCCATGATGCCCTGGGCGCCGACCGGCGCCAGCGGGAAGGGCAGCTTCTCGATGTCGCTGGTGATGCGGAAGAGGCCATAGCCAACGACGGTGTTGGAGAGCTGGCTGAGGAAGGTGCCGACGACGGCCAGGACGAGCACGGGGGCCCAGTCGACATGGAAGAAGCTGCGCACGCTGTAGGACTCGGGGTGGTCGATGGGGTTGGGCGAGACCCAGCGTGGTATCTCGTTGGCGATGCCGTTGGCGGCGGCGGCGTCGGACTGCACGAAGAACTGGTCCCAGAGCAGGCCGGAGGTCCTGCCGGTGGCCAGGCCGAGGCCGCCCATCATCGAGCCGGCCATGAAGAAGAGCACGAAGATCTCGCTCTTGTTGAGGTGCTTATGGGCGCGTCGCGCCACCTCGATGAAGAGGATGACGGTCACCCACTGCGCCGCGCCGCCGATGCCGACGCCGGCCAGGAGGCCCATGTAGATGGCGCCGGGGACCATGAGCAGGGCGACGAAGATGGCACCCATCAGGGCGGACCAGCGGAAGCCCTCGTCAAAGGTCGACGGGACGTCCATGATCCGCCGGAATTCGTCGAGTTCTTTGTCGATGCGGATTGCCATGCCTATGCGTCCTTGCGCTGGGTCGTCGCGGCAGGATTCTGAACGGCGCTCTGGCCGAGGGCGGTGAGGGTGCGCTCGCGGTAGATCTCCATGGTCTCCTGCGGTATGGAGCGCCAGATGAGGAACTGCTGGCGCAGGTCGTCGAGGAAGACCTTGTTCAGGCGGCGCCAGTCCTTGGGCTGGCCGGAGAGGCGCCGGAGCACGACGCGGACCTCGTCAATGCCGGGGATCTCGCTGGGCGAGCTGCGCAGGGCGAAGCTCTGGCTGACGCCGAGGTCGAAGGGCGCCAGGGCGAGGGTGGCGTCGAGGCCGAGGGCGCCATCCTGATCGCGGGCCAGTTCGACCTGGCTGGTCATGAAGCGCCCCAGGCCGGTGTCGGTGTGGTTGCCGAAGTGCTCGCGCAGGAAGCTGACCACGCCGGTGATATCATAGGCCGAGACGGTGAAGGGGAAGACCAGGTCGAGGACGTCGCCCTGTGGCGCCGGCGGGCGCCACATGCGCATCAGGCCCGGGTTGGCGCTCTTCGAGGCCTTGACGGCCGGGTAGATGGCCGAGACCAGCACCGTGGCCATGACCAGGAGGATGGTCACGATGGTGTTGGTCGAGCTCATGTTCATCTCGGGGACGCGCACCAGGCCGTATTCGCTGAGGACGCCGAGGATCTTCATGGTGCCCTGGGCCAGGAGGTAGCCGCCGAGGCCGCCGATGAGCGAGTAGACCATCGACTCGGCGAAGAACAGGGTGGCGACATGGCGGGGCGCCAGGCCGAGGGCGCTGAAGGTATAGATCTCCTTCTGGCGGTCGGCGACCGAGCCGAGCATGGTGCCGAAGATGACCAGGCCGCCGAGGACGATCGGGAAGAACAGGTCCTTGGCGCCGCTGGCCTGCAGGACGGTGCCGAGCAGGTGGCGGTAGACGCCGTTGTCGCGGGTGGCGGCGATCGGGAAGGGCAGCATGCGTGCCAGGGCCTCGGCGATCTCGACTGCCTCGGCCGTGTCGCGGGTGTAGACCATAAGGCCGTAGAGGCTGGCGCCGAGGGACTTGGCGGTATCGGCCGAGACCACGACGACCTGGTCGACCGGGAGGCTGGCCCAGTTGCGCTGGGTCATCATCTCAGCCTCCTCGTCGCCCTGGGTGGTCTGCTGCGTGCTGCTGGCCTCGGTGAAGTCGGCAGGGAGGAGGCTGCTGGTATCCATGTCCTTGGCGGCCGAGACGCGCACCGCGTCGAGGAGCTGGCCGACCTTGAGGCGGCGGCCCTTCATGAGGACCGTATCGCCGGTGGTGACCTGGAGGGTGTTGGCGACGGCGCTGGTGATCAGGACGGTCTCGTCGTCGAGGGCACCGAGGAGTTCGGCGAGGTCGGGGCGCTGGCCGAGTTCCTTCGGGTCGATGCCGAGGACGCCCTTGATGGTGACCGGGCTGCCGGCGTCCTCACGGCTGACGAGCTGGCCGGGATCATTCTGGGTGCGCGGTGAGATCCAGAGGCGCCGGCAGACCGTGAGGCGGTCGCCCCAGCGGCCCTGGATGATGTCGCGCAGGTCCTCGCTGAGCGGCTGCCAGTTGACGTTATGGACGAAGGCGCCCGAGTGGGACGGATTCGGGGCGCTGAAGAGCGGCACGATGCCGGTCTGGGTGCCGAACGAGGCAAAGCAGAGGATGGTGAAGGTCAGCAGGACGATGGTGATGGCGGTCAGGGCGGTGCGCAGGGGCCGCCGGCGCATGGTCGAGACGCCCATCTGCATGGCGGCCATGAGGGTGCTGATGCTGGAGACATCGGCGGCATGGACGGTGGTGGTCATGCCCTGCAGGGCCTTCAGCTCGTACTCGAACTTGCGCATGATGATGAAGATCACCATGGCGCTCATCACCAGGATGGCGAAGCCGAGGAAGATGATCACCGGGGTGTTGGCGATGGCGAAGGCCGGGTGGCTGAGATAGAGGACAAGGAAGGTCAGCGCGAAGAAGCAGGCGAACCAACTGATCTGCCGGTAGACCGTGGTGGCGCCGACCACGACGCGCTCCACCGCGAAGGCGAAGGGCACCGACAGGCCGAGCAGGATCAGCACCGCGAAGACCAGGTCGTCGAGCATGCCGCGGACCTTGCCATAGACCGGCTGCGAGGACCAGAACGAGCTGGTGGCCAGCGACTCACGGCGCAGGGGCGAAGACTCCTTGCCGGCCTCGATGAGGATGTCCTCGGAACGGCCGTGCAGCTCGGCCAGGCTGCTGTCCTGGATGCCCTTACTGCGCAGGATGGCCAGGCGTGACTCGTTGAGGCGCCAGAGGTCGGCGGCGGAGCGCGCCGGTACATCGATGGTCGGCGGCTGCCCGGTCATGGCAAAGCCCTCGCCGATGGGGTCGACAATCCTGTCCTTCTCGTCGAACTGCTCCGGGCCGTTGTTCAGCCCGACCAACTGCCGCAGGCTGAAGAGCTTCACGCCGCGTTCGCGGTCTTCGCTGTACCACGCCACCATGCCATCGGCGGTCTGGTTGTGCGACTTCTTGCGGTCCAGGTCGGCGTTGGCGCGGGCGCTGAGGATTTTGACCTCCTCGCCGGGGAGCTTGTCGGTGCGCAACTGCGGCGGCAGGGCGGCCTTGCCCTCCTTGCAGCGGAAGACATTGAGGCGCCAGCGCACGGTGGCGAACGAGTCCATATCGGAGACCTGCGTCACCTGGCCCTTGTCATTGAAGATGGCCGCGAAGCCGCCGGCCGAGCGCCACATGGCGCCGCCCTTGAACGGCCCCATGCCGTAGACGCCGTTGCGGCTGGTGCGCAGGATCTGGAAGTCGTCGAAGGCGGGCGGCTTGCTCGGGGCGTAGGCCAGCGAGTAGTTCGCCCGCAGGCGGAGCTGCACGGTGGCGCTGGGCATCGGGGTATTCGGTATCGAGCTGCCCGGCAGGAGGCCCATGACCATCGGGCCGCGGACCGTGCCATCCTTGAACGACGGTGTGATGAACTCCTTCGAGGCGACGATGTTGCGGCGCAGCGACAGGCCGGCCTGGTTGGCGACGGCGGCCTCGTCGCCGGCGTCGTCGCCGCAGAGCATCCGGGCGATGTCGGCCGCCTGGCGCTGCACGCGCCCGAGGTCGAGGCGGGCGAGGGTGTCGTCGGGCGTGCCCTCGCGCGGCACCGACTCCTGGGCCGTGCCGAGGACGAGGTTGTAGATGCCGAACAGGCCGGCGATCTCGCCGCTGTGGATCATGAAGGGCTGGCCCCAGAGGACGCGCGTCTGGGGGAGGTTCTGGTTGGCCGATGCGGCCATGAAGCGGGTGCCCTTGCCGTCAGGCCCGGCGTAGGCCTCGTGGGCCTTCAGGAAGGTCGACTGGATCTTCCCGTAGAGGCCCCAGTGGTCCTCGGCCGAGCGCAGGCCGGACTCGCCGCCGATGATCAGGCCCCAGGTCTCGGCGGTGTCGCCGAGCATGAGCGAGGCATGCAGGCCGATCCAGGCGTTGCCGATGAGTTGCAGGATCGCCTCGTCCGCCGCAATCGTCACGCGCTCCTCCTCCAGCTCGACCCGGCGCAGGCGGACGTCCTCGCGGACGGCATCGAGGACGACCTCCAGTTTGGCCGCGACGATCGGCGTCAGCTCGGGCGGGACCGTCCCGCCGAAGTGGCGTTTGAGACTGCCGAGGATGCGCTGGAGTTCGTTCCAGGCATCGCGTTCCGGCTCGATATCCTGGTCGACCTGGCGGCGCAGTGACTCGACGCGGGCCTCGACCTGGGGCGGCATCTCCTCGTCGCGCTCGCGGTAGCCCTTGACGATGAGATTGGCCTCTTCGCGCAGCTTGTAGGCGCTGTCCTTCAGGAGGTAGGCGTGCGTCTTGGCCTTGTCGCTGAGGCGGTCGAGGAGCTCGCGGCGCACGATACGGATGTCTTCCAGCTCGGTCTCGTAGTCGACCTCGAGCGAGCGCCGGACGGTCCGGTACGCCTCGCGGTCGGCCGCAGTCCAGTCCTGGTCGGCGCCGCGGCCGGCCAGGACCGGCGCAATGACGGTGGCGCCGTGGTCGAAGGTCTTCTTCAGCTCCAGGCAGCGCTCGGCCAGGTCGGTGCGGAAGGCCGCCAGGGCGGCATCGACCTCGTCGGGACCGGCCGTCGCCGCCTGTTCGGTGAGGGCATCGGCTGTCTGCTGCAGGAGCACGCTGCCGTTCCTGGCCTTGTCGGCGAGGGCCTGGCTGACGCGGCTGCGGACCCCGGGCAGGTCCTCGATGATGCCCTTCCTGGCCAGGCGGGCGAGGGGCTCGCCGGAGCGGAAGGCGGCCTCGCCGCGCCGCCCGCCGAGGGTGTCGACGACGATGAGCCGGGAGCGCACGTCCGCTTCGGCGGCCAGGGGCTCGGGGCTGTTGGCGAGGCTGACCAGGCGGTCGAGGAAGGCCTGCTCGTCAGTCCAGGACTGCTTGCGGGTCCGCACCGTATGGTCGGCCTTCTCGGTCTCGAGGGCGCGGTAGAAGGCACTGACGCCGGCGTGGCCGCGGGCCTGGTTGTCGAAGAAGGCGAAGAGGACATGGCGGCGGGGCCGGTGCGCCTTGACGTACTCGGCAATCTGCAGCAGGGCGGCGCAGTTGGCAGCGCCGCGGGCGCCGGGGGTCAGGTGCGGGACTTCGCCGAAGGTGTCCAGGTTGGCTGCCAGGATCAGGAGTTCCTCCTTCTCCTGGTCGAAGATCGGGTCCGTGCCGCGGAAGTAGGCGAAGAGGTTCCGGCCGGTGGCGCCCTGCCAGACGACCTCGCTGCGGATGGTGGCTTCGACGCCCTCGGGCAGGTCGCTGGCCGGGCCGTGGTGATAGAAGCGCGGCAGGTTCGTGGTGCATTCGACGTAGTGGGCGTGGCGGCTCTCGGCCTGCTGGCTGTGCGTGAAGATCACCGCCTGCGCCCCGAGGCGGAAGGCCCGCAGCCAGGTGTCGCCGGTATTGTAGTCCATGACCGCGATGGCGCCGCGCACCGAGGTGCGCGCGAAGTCCTCGGCGGTGGCCATGCCGACATGGACGATCCGGCCGGTGATGCCCTCGCCGGGCGAGACGGCCGGGATGATGCCGTTCGGGCGCATCGGCTCCAGGGGCAGGGGCTCGGCACGGCCGGGCAGGGTGACGTCGCAGCGCCGGATCACGGTCTGGGTCACCGGGAAGGGCTGCTCCAGAACCTGGTCCGCGCCGATGGCGTTGAGGCGCGCGAGGACGTAGTCGGCCGCCTGGCGCGCCTCGGCGGTGCCGCTGAGGCGGTGCGGCGTGCGGGTCAGAGCCTGGCAGTCCTCGTCAAAGCCCGCCTGGATGACTGCGGGCAGGGCCGTCAGCACGGCCAGGGTCCAGGCACCCAGCAGGGCGTGCCAGCGCCTGGGGCAGGGCGTACTCATGAGGTTAGGCACTTTCAGATTGGGCTTCACGCTCATCATTCGGTCTCGCCGCCGATGCTTCCCACCTCGATGTGGACCTCGTCGCGGCGGGCCAGGCGCTCGATCTGGCCGTCGCGGATCCACATGAGGCGGTCGCAGATGTTCATCATGCGGTGGTCGTGGGTGGCGCAGATGATGGTGACATTCTGGTCGGTGTTGAGGCGCTTCAGGATGTCGAGGATCTCCTGGCCGGTGCGCAGGTCGAGGTTGCCGGTGGGCTCGTCGCAGAGCAGGACGCTCGGGCGGTTCGCCAGGCCGCGGGCGATGGCGACGCGCTGCTGCTGGCCGCCGCTCATCTCGATGGGGCGGTGATGCCAGCGCTCCTTCAGGCCGACCACATCCAGGAGGTCCATGCCGCGCTCGCGGGCTTCGTCGGGCATGACCCCGCCGAAGGCCATCGGGGTGGTGACGTTCTCCAGGGCGGTCATGTACTTGATCAGGTTGTAGCTCTGGAAGATGTAGCCGATCTTGTGGCAGCGCAGGTAGGCCAGCTCCTCGGCGGTGAGCTGGGCGACGTCGACCTCGTCGATGAAGACGCGGCCGGTGGTCGGGCTGTCGAGCGCCCCGATCATATTAAAGAAGGTGCTCTTGCCCGATCCGGAGGGCCCCATGACCGAGATGAACTCGCCGGTGAGGATCTCGACGTCGACGCCGCGCAGGGCCTCGGTGACGACATCCTTCATCAGGTAGCTCTTCTTGAGCCCCACGGTGCGGATGATGACGCGCTCACTCTGGCGCTCGCCGGTGTTCGCCGTCGGCGCCGCGGTGGCTGTCGCGGCCGATGTGTTCAGGTCTGCTTTGGCGTCCATGATCTTCCGCTCGTCGGTCGGACCGCTTGGGTCATTCAATACGCATGGCTTCCATCGGCGCCAGGCGTGCCGCCTGGTAGGAGGGCAGCACCGCCGCGATGGCGGCCAGGAGCATGCCCATGGCCACGCTGGCCACCATGCCCAGGAGGAGCTCGGTCACCGGCACGGCGCTGACGAAATTCGTGCCGAAGGCCGCCAGCATGCGGCCCAGGGCAATCAGGGCACCGAGGATGGCGCCGACGCAGCCGCCGACGATGCCCAGGATGGCGCTCTCCAGGACGAACATCAGCATGATGAAGCCGTCGAGGGCGCCCAGGCACTTCAGGGTGGCGATCTCGGTGAAGCGCTCGGTGACGGTCATCAGCATGGCATTGCAGATGCCGATGCCGCAGACGAGCATCGAGACAAAGAGCAGCCAGACGAGGCGCTCGCCGAGGCCCATGAAGCCCTTGCCGGCGTCCATGGTGAGGCGCTCGGCCTGCAGGAGCGCGGCGTTCTCGTCGCGGGCCTTGGCCAGGTCCACCAGACGCTCGGAGGTCAGGCTGTTCACCACGACGCCGCTCTCGCGCATGCGCTCCAGATAGCGCGCCGCGAAGCGCGGGTTGTCGAGGTACTTCCACATCATCACGACATTGACGTCGGCCGGCATGACATTGCCCTGCTGGGCCAGGAGCTGGCGGCACTTCTCGCTGTCCATGGTCTCCTCGAGGTGCAGGACATCGAGGAGACGCTGCGCCTGGTCGGCCACCACCGGCGCCACCGTCTCGGCCGGGAAGACAAAGCCGGCGTCGCGAATGACCTGGCCGAGATCGCCCTCGGACCGCACCAGGGCCTGCAGCACCGGCTCCTGGCGGAGGGTCCTGCCGACCTGGGCGATGGCACGGCGCCGGCCGTCGAGGACGGCCCGAGCCGTCGCCAGCAGCTCGGGGCTGCGCCCCAGGAAGGCGTCGAGGTCCTCGTAGCTGGTGACAAAGCGCACCGACTTGATGTGCGACATGGCGGTGCGGAACTGCTCCATGCCCGAGGCGCTGCGCAGGCGTTCGAAGATGGCGATGCCCTCGGCGGTGTGGATGGCATCGCGGCGTTTGGCATAGTCGAGGTTGGCGAAGAAGCCGAGGTAGCGCCGTGCCATCCGGGCCTCCTGGTGGAAGGCGGCCATAGGCGCGTCGTCGAGGCCGGCCATCTGCTGCATCTCGCGGTAGCGGTCCTGGCCGGGCTCACTGGCAGCGAGTTCGCTGAGCACCGACTCGAGGCTGCCGGGGTTGGTCAGGCGGGCGCTCCAGTCGTAGATCAGGCGCATCTGCGTGATGCGCTCGCGCGTGTTGCGGGCCACGGCGCGCTTGATCAGGCTCTCGCCAAGGATGTTCATCAGGAAGGCCACCGCCACCGCGATGACGGCGACGGTCACCGCGGCGCGAAAGAGGCGGTAGCGGATGCCGTCCGCGGTGATCCCCACCGTGCGCCGCAGGCCGAGCCAGGGCTGTTCCGCAATGTCAATCTGTTTCATGGGCGGTCCTGCATGACAATCGCCAGTACGCCGCGCTGGATGAGCTGCCGGAGGTAGGCCGTCACCGCCGCGCGGGCTTCGTGAAAGGTCAGCCCATGCTCGGCCGCAAAGCGGTCCACGATCTCTTCCACCGTCGCCCTGCCGTCACAGCACTGCCAGAGACGCTGGCCCAGCGCGTCCAGCGTGATCTCGCTCTCGGGTGCATAGGGCACGATCCACGACAACGGCGGCACCAGCCACCGGGGGCGTCGCCGTTGGACGTATACAGTGACGCCGGTCGAGTCTTTTTCCACCGCCCGCGCCGCCGTATTTCGCGTCGGACGGGCGCGCAGCATGGCGGTCCAGTCGCCGGGCTGGTTGACCTGGTTGGCATCGCCGCGAGAGGTGCTCACAGGGACACCTCCAGATCGGCACAGCAGCGCAGGCGCAGCGGCGGCCACTCCGGGTCGACGCCGCGGCCGCGCGGGGCTTCGCGCGAGACCTGGTAGAGCCGGCCGTCATGCGGACAGCGCCAGGCCGCCGCGCGGTACTCGCGCCGCCCCTGCCAGAAGTCCGCAAGACGCGGCGAGGAGCGCTCGGCACGCAGCCGCGCGATGCTGTGGCCATGGCGGTCTTCCTGGCGCGACTGCAGCATCCGGAAGCCCTTCGGGATGGCCCGGCGCTGCCACTCGGGCACCGGCACCGTCAGCCACTGCGCCAGCAGGCCATGGCGGCTGAAGCGCTCCCAGACCCGGCGCCGTCCGAAGCTGAAGCCCAGCTCAGCCAGGCCGGGGTCGGCGCGGCAGTACTCGAGGTGGCCGCCGCGCATGGTATGCAGGTCGAGGCCAAAGGCCTGCCAGTGGACGAGCCCTTCCGCCGTCGGGGCTTCGCTGTGCAGCGACTCCAAGACCGCGCTCTCGATGTCGCTGCGGCGGTCCTTCGGCCAGAGGAAGACGGCCTCGATCAGGCAGCCGAGGTCGGCCAGGTGGGCGCCGTAACGGCAGGTGGTGCGGCGGTCGGGAAGCACGCCGGAGACGCCCTGCCAGCCGGCGCACTGGATACGCCGGGTGTCCTTGAGACCGTCCTCGTCAAGGCGGGCCTGGTAGTCGGTCAGCATCCGCGCAAAGTCGGGCGCGCCGGGGACCTCGCGCCAGCACAGCTCGAAGCGGAACTGGTAGCGGTCGGCAAAGGCACACCGGCCCAGCGCGGGATTGCGCGTGAACTGGAGCAGCTCCCAGTCATCCGGGAGACTGATATGTACGTGTCGCCACACCCAACTCTGCAAGGGGCCTCCTTCAGCGGCTGTCACAGCGGCGCCGCAGGCCCTGGCCGGTGCTGCCAGAGAGAGGCCGCCGTGACGTCGCACTGTAGTCAGAGCCGGCCGTTTTGCAACCTTGCACGGGGCGATCGCAGGGCTGATCGAAAGTCCAGTTCCGGCATCCCTCCAGCGGCCGCGGGGCGCGTTCTGGCCCCGATCATGTCACCATGGAAATCGCGGTCCATTTCCACAGGAGAACCGCTTTCTGAAGAACGCCTCGGCTTCCTCTCGAGAGCGGCAGTCCCAGAGGCGGCGCAGGGTCTCTTTGATCGCCCAGGCCCGGCTGGTCTTCACCGCGACGCGGCGCAGTTGCTCGAAGCGCTGGAGCCGGTGCTCGGGAATGTGGTTCATCCGGCAACTGCGTACTTCGGGTGAGGACGGGGGCTTCCACCTCCCCGCCGCCAGCCCGGCCGCGGAAGTCTTCCGCCGCACCTCGATGGTAACGGCCGCGCGCGCCGGCACGTAGCCGCCAGCCCGGGGCTGCCCCGGTCGGAGTCCGCATGGGAGCAAGGGAGAGTCTGCCTGTAACCTATTTCAGTGACGGGTTTTCGGCACCGAACCGACGGCAGGAGCCTTCAGGCCCTGCCGTCAAAGCCTGGTCAATGGGGCGAACCGGGCCGCCAGGCCCCTTCGTACTACTATCCGTCGGAAACTTGCTTTGCTGGCAAGTTTTCGACTGCGGACGCCCGACGC
>JAAYZO010000734.1 GCA_012514865.1 Lentisphaerota bacterium
CGGTGACGTCGGCCGACACATCCAGCGCCGGGCCCGGACTGCCCGCTGCGCCCACCCGGATGGTGACCTCGTGGCGGGTTGCGTCATAGCTGATGTAGAGATCGCTGGCTCCGAGCCGGGCCGAGGCCTTGTGAATGGTCAGCCCGGTGATGTTGGCGCAGGCGATGGGCGTGAACTCGGGCATGTCGCCGCCCACGACCATGCCGAAGGTCTCCTGGCCGGAGCGGCGGTTGCCGCCCAGGGCCAGGCGGAAGGTGTCGCCCGCCTGGGGCGCGGCGGGCAGGTCGCGCGAGAGCGTCAGCGTGTCGGTGCCGCCGTCGAAGCTCTGGACGTGGAAGACCGCGCCCTGGAGCTGCGGCGTGAGCGTGTCGGGGTCGAACCAGCCCACCGCTCCGTCCCAGTAGCCGGAAGCCTGGGTCAGGGCGGCATCCCGGATCGTGCGGACGGTGCCGCTGTCCAGGGTGAACTGGGTCAGCGGGTCGCCGTCGGCGGCCAGGTAGCGGGAGGCGTAGAAGGTTCTGAGTTTGTCGGCAGTCGGGGTAGGCATCGTGTGTTTCTCCTGTGACTAGGGGTTGACGGTGATCTCGAACAGGCCGGGGCTTGTGCCGTCGGCGATGTCGATACGGTTGGGGAGCCCGGGCGGCTCCATGGCGAAGCAGCGCCAGGCCAGGCGGGTGGACTCGTTGCCGTACTCGTCCACGGCCTCGACCCGCAGGAAGTGCCAGACGCCGCCGAGGCCGTTCAGCTCGATGGGCAGCTCGATGGCGATGGACAGCCCCCGGAAGTCGCTGGCGGCGCGGTCGAATACCCGCCGTTCGCTGCCGCCGCCCTCGCGGTGATAGAGGCGGTAGCGCGCCGCCTCGGCCAGTGGGTTCCACTGGAGGATCGGGCGGGTGGTCGGCGTCTCGAAGATCGGCGTGGCGATCCCCTGGGGCGGCAGATCGTGGACCTCGATGGCCAGACATTCGCCGACCGGCAGCGGCACGGGCACCGACCGCTCGACGGTGTCGAGGAAGAGCGGCCCGTAGAGCTTGACGCCGTTGACGAACACCCAGCTTTCGAGCGACGCCCCGGCGGCCTGCCAGTGCAGCAGGCTCTGGCGGGCTCCGTCGGCGGTCAGGGTGATTTGTTCGTTGATCATGGCGTCTCCGGTCAGCGATAGGTGTTGTAGAGGTCGCAGGTCAGGCTGAGCCAGCGTTCGCTGCCGAAGGCGACCTCGCGCCAGGGGATGCGCGGCAGCGGCGCGGCCGGATCGGGGGTGAAAGTCCCGCCGTCGTTCAGCCACTGCTCGAAGCCGGTCAGGCCCGGGAGCATGGTCGAGCGGGTCATCGAACCCGACGAGTCGATGCAGATCAGCACCTCGCGCGGATGCGGGAGCGTCGGATCGGCCTTGCAGTCCTCGTAGGCGGTCACCATCTCGGTGGCCGTGGGATTGCGGCTGATGGTGCTGTAGTTGATCTCCGGCGGGCAGGTCCGGTCCGGCGGGATGATGTCGTAAGTTGGGTATCCGGCCACCTTGTGGACGGCCGCAAAGTCCGGCGGCCCGTTGGCGGCAACGAGGTTGTTCCAGCGCACCACGTCGGCGTCCCAGTTGGCCTGGCCGGACGCCGGGTTGTAGCGGTTGAAGTAGACCGAGTCCGCCTCGTCGATGAAGATCAGGATCATGCCCGGGGCCATGCCGCCCTTGAGCGGCACCACCACCGAGTCGGCGGCCATGGCGATGGGCCCGGACTGGTCGCGCTTGGTCATCGAGGCCACCTTGAGAGCCACGTCCACGCCGTCGGCGGCCATCGCGGCGATGGCGAGCATGCCGGACTTCGAAGGCGAGCCCAGGCGGTAGGCGACGACGGAGCCGTCGACGCCCATCAGCGGAACCAGGGTGCTGCCGGATTTGATGGGCATGGTCAGGCCTCCGGGATCACGTCGAGGGTGAAGGACGAGCCGACCGTGCCCCCGCCGCTGTTGACGTGGCGGACGCTGATCGTATGGGAGTAGGTGTTCTCGTCGCTGACCGCCTTCAGCACCGGCGGCACGCCCGAGTAGCGGGCATAGGCGTAGTAGCCGCTGGCGTATTCGGTGCCCAGGACGAGAAAGCCGAAGCGGTTGCTGGTCAGCGACCAGGAGCCGTTGCGGGTGCCGATGAAGTCGCCGGGCGCGAGGCCGCTCACGTCGACCCGGAATCGCATGACGTCGCCGATCCGCTGGGCGGCGGTTTCGCCATTGAGGAGGTCCGGGCCGGTGTAGGCAATGACCTGCAGGCGGCTGTCGGCGGTGGGTTTCTTGACCCGCACCTTCCAGGGCTCGCCCGCGCTCGCATCGATCATGCAGGCATAGCCGTCGCGGATCGTCTCGCCGCTGGCGTTCTCGATCAGCAGACGTGGCGCGTCGTTGACCGGGAAATGAACCACGGCCCACTTCTGGCCGGTGCCGGGCTGCTTCCAGAGGATACGGCAGGAGCCGGACCAGGCGCTGCGCGGCCGGGCGGCCAGCGCCGGATTGGGTTCGGCGTAGTCGTGTGCGTCCAGGGCGACGTCGATCTTCACCGGCGTCACGCCGAAAAGCATGGCCAGGCCGACCTTGCCGTCCTTGAGCGGCTCCTGAAGCACCACGTAGCGGCACTCGTGGCGGTTGGCGACCGTGATGTCCGCATGGAGCTTGACGTCGAACACGGGTGCCTGGGTGCGGAAACGCTGCTCGCTGGCCGCGTCGTCGGGCCGAATCGCCAGGTTGTCGATCCACAGGACCGAGAACTGGGTCTGATCGGCCCCGGACTGGTTGCGCACCAGGACGATGCCCTGGCGGCTGGTGCCCGGCAGCGAACACGCGCCGAAGCTGTTGGCGCGCTGGCGGTGGTCGAGCGCGGCGTCGACGAAGGCGTTCCAGTCCTCGGCCCGGGGCCGGAAGGGTTGACCGTTGGCGACTTTTTTCAATGGCATGACCGTTCCCCCCTAAATCCCCAGCCCGCTGAAGTCGGTGCCGTAGTAGACCTTCTCGATGTAGACGGCCACCGGCTTCTTCACGACCTGTTTGAGGGCGTCGTCCACCTCGTCGGCATAGCGCACCCAGAGGTAGTCCCAGCCCAGCTTGGTGGCGACGGCAATGCCGCCGACGGTGAAACTCGAACGGTTCTGCGAAACGGCGAAGCGGTAGGTGATCTCCCACAGATCCTCGCGCCGGTCGCCGCGCCGGACGCCGCTCGCGCCGAGGAAAAGCACCTCGCCGGGGTCGTAGCCCCGGAAACCGTCGTTGTTGTACATGCCGGTCTTCCGGGCCAGGGCGTTGCGGAAGCTCTGGGTGACGGTCGAGCGCGGCAGGAAGTGGGTCTCGGTGAAGTTGTAGACCGGCTGGATGATGTCGACACCGGCCACGTTCTCGCCGTCGTAGCCGATGGCCCCCTGGTAGTCCGGAGCGCTGGCCGGGTAGCGGTTGCGGGTCGAGAGCGACTGGGTGATGTGCTGGGTGCCGCCGCCGGTGTCGAAGGTGTAGACCGTCTCGGGATCGTCGCCGTCCTCGGTGGTGTTCAGCTGCTGGTAGCGGACCGCCACCTTCCAGGTGGTCTCGTTGATCCGCTCCTCGACCTCGACCGTTTCCCGGCGCAGGCCACTGAACCACTCGCTGCTCGCGCCGTGGACCGCCAGGACCGCGTCGTCCTCGTCGAGGGCGTCGAAGACGAAATACGGCAGGTCGGCGGTGACGTAGTTGCCGTAGTTGTTCATCGACTGCGTGCGGTCGAAGAAGGCCTGTTCCACTCGCGCCATCGGTCTCGATTCTCCTACAGGAAGGCCAGGCCGGAGTCGCTCCGGTCGTCCAGCTTCCGGTTGGTCAGTTTCTGCTGCCGGACCA
>JAAYZO010000735.1 GCA_012514865.1 Lentisphaerota bacterium
CAGCGACGCATTCCCCCACGACTGTACTGCTGGCATGGCGACCTCCAACTGCTGAATTTCCCGCGCAGCCTGATCTCCCCAGGCTGCCTGCTGGCCTCCGCGGCCTGTCAGGGCGTGCGCCTTGACAACAATAGCATATCGCCGTGCGCGTATTAACGCCAGTGGAATTCACCCAACTGCCCGCCCGGCGTTCATCGCGGGCCAGACGCCCGCGTCACCTCAGAACCCAAAGCGGGCCGCCCTCAGCCGGCTCAGCTTGAGTTGGCCCGGGCCAAGGATGATCGCCGGCGTCGGCGAGCCGGTCAGCGTCGTGGGCGACTGCACCACCTGGGCCGAGGTCGCCACCGGTTCGCTGACAGGCTCCGATAGCGGCAGGAAGGCGGGCACGCGGGTCCACCAGCCGCTCACCCACGTCGGCGGGCGATAGCGGGCGGGCATCTGCTCGAAGCTCACCTGGCTGGTTGAGAGCCTGTAGACGGCTGAGAGCAGCGCAAGGTCTCCGCCAAGCACCTTGCCGTTGCCGTCGAAGTCGGCCCAGCGGGTGTAGGGCGGTTCGGGAAGCTGGCCGACCGTGCTGCGGTAGGCGGCGCTGAAGACGGCCATGTCGCCGCTGAGGATCTGGCCGTTGTCGTCCACGTCGTATATGACCGGGTAGATGTATGCCCCGTCGCCGGCTGCGACGGTCGGCGTCGCTGAGCCAAACGGCATGCTGAAGCTGCCCGGCGTCATCGAGGCGTTCATGTTGTATGGGCCAAACTGTGCTGCGGCCTCGTTGACGGGGGCCTTGCCGCTGAACTTCACGCGGGCGAATAGCACCCACTCGTCGTCGCCGCCGATGGGCGCGCCGGTTGTCCTTGTGATGCCGGTTATCGTGCCGGTCGTGTTGTTGACCGTGCCGTTTGAGCCGCTCTGCCAGTGCTCGCCGACGGGTTCAACGGCGACGACCCGACCGTAGGCTGGGTTGAAGCCCATGTTGAGCGAGCCGCCAAAGACCCAGGTGTTGAGGACGGCGTTGGAGCGGACGTAGACGTCGGCCCAGAACTCGCGGTCTTCGAGCACGGCCAGGTTGGCAGCGGCCGGCAGGGACGGCGTCGAGGTAGTGTTTGACGGCTCAGCAGTGAACTCCAGCCGCACTTCCGGCTTGGCGGCGGTGGTGTAGGTCGTCGTCACCCCGCCGGTCGTAACGCGGACGGTGTATGGCGTGTAGTAAGTTCGGCTGGTGGGCAGCTGGCGGTACTCGCGGAGCTGGGCTTCTATCTTGCCGGCGGCTGGGACTGTGCCGCTGTAGGCCACCGTGCCGTTCTTGTCGGTGATGGTGACGGTCGAGCCGCTGGCGGCCGAGACGCCAAGCGTCCAGCCGACGTAGAAGTCGCGCGTTCCCGAGCCGACGAAGCGGTAGGCGTCGTAGCTGGCGCCGCCCTCGAACTTGGAGTCGTAGAAGTAGTGGTTGATGCTCGTCTGGTAGTAGCCGTTGCGGATGGTGGCGTAGTCGGTGCGGTCGGGGCCGACCTTGACGAACGTGTTGCCGACGAACCTGGTGTTCTCGGCGTGGCCGTATTCCAGCGAGATCGAGACGTTTGA
>JAAYZO010000736.1 GCA_012514865.1 Lentisphaerota bacterium
CCTGCCTGTCCGAGATGAGGGACGCCGCCCTGGGAAGACCCGGCGACCTGTCCGAGGCAGGCGCTACCATAGTGAGACCGTAGCGAGGCTCGGGGGAAGAGGAGGGCGATGCGTTTCATCCACACGGCCGATTGGCACCTGGGGCGGCTGTTCCACGGCATCCACCTCACCGACGACCAGCGCTTCGCATTGCAGGGACTGGTGGACCTCGCGCGCGAGCGTCAGGTGGACGCGGTGGTCATCGCCGGCGACGTGTTCGACCGGGCGGTCCCGCCCACCGAGGCCGTCGACCTGCTCGATGACACCTTGGCCGCGCTGGTGCTCGAGGCGGGCATCCAGGTGGTCATGATCGCGGGCAACCACGACAGTGCCGCCCGTGTGGAATACCTGAGCGGCCTGATACGGCGGGCGGGTGTGCATGTGGTGGGCCGGGTGGGCCAGCGGCCCCGGCCGGCCGTCGTGGTGGGGCGCGACGGCACCAAGGTGCGCTTCTGGCCTCTGGCCTACACCGATCCCGAGACCGCGCGCTACGAGCTGGGTCGCGACGACATCCACAGCCACGAGGCGGTCGTGCGCTGCCAGCTCGAATGTCTGGAGGGCGATCCGGCCGACGCCGATGCCGACGTGATCGTGGGGCACGCCTTCGTCTCGGGGTGCCGGGAGAGCGAATCGGAGCGTCCCCTGAGCGTGGGAGGTACGGGGGCCGTGCCGGCGGCGCTCTTCGAGGGGTTCGATTATGTGGCGCTGGGTCATCTGCATGAGCCCCAGGCGGCGGGAGACGCGCGCGTCCGCTACGCGGGTTCGTTGCTCAAGTACTCCTTCAACGAGCTCGAGCAACGGAAGTCGTTCACCGTGGTCGAACTGGTGCCGGGCGCGGCGCCTGTCATCGAGGAGGTGCCGGTGGTGCCGCGCCGCGACCTGCGTCGCGTGAGGGGACGTTTTGCCGATCTGCTGGGGGCGGGCGCCGATGCCGACGACGCCTACGTGGAGGTGGTGCTCACCGATCCCGAGCCGGTGCTCGACCCGGTGCAGCGGCTGCGCGGGGTCTACCCGAACCTGCTGTCGCTGCGGCGCGAGGTCGAGGAGGGGGCCTGCGCCGGGCCCAGCCTACCCGGGGCGGCCATCAAGGCGCGCAGTACCCTCGATCTGTTCGCCGAGTTCTTCGCCGATGTCAAGCCGGTGCCGCTGGACGAACGTCAGGGAGCGGCTCTGGCCGCCGTCCTCACCGACTTGGAGCGTGACGAGCGCGAAGCGGTCGGGGAGGGGGCCGTATGAGGCCGTTGCGTCTCACCATGCAGGCCTTCGGGCCCTATCGAGATCTGGAGATCCTCGACTTTGGCGAATTGGGGCCCAACCGGGTGTTTCTCATCCACGGCGACACCGGTGCCGGCAAGACCACCATCCTCGATGCCATGGTGTTCGCCCTCTACGGGTGCTCCAGCGGTGGTGAGCGCCAGGCTGAGCAGATGCGCTGCGAGTTGGCGCCGGCCACTGTTGCCACCGAGGTCACCTTCGACTTCGCTCTGGGACAGAGAAGCTACCGCATCCGCCGACGGCCCACTCAGCAGGTGGCCGGCGTCAGGACGGGCAGCGGACTGGTGACCAAGCAGGGTGAGGTCACGTTGTGGGACAGGACCGGCTGTGGGCCGGACGAGGAGGGGCGTCCGCTCGCCTCCAAGATCAGAGAGGTCGACGCACAGGTGAAGACGCTGCTGGGCTTCTCGTGCGACCAGTTCCGCCAGGTGGTGGTGTTGCCGCAGGGACGCTTTCGCGAGCTGCTTGCGGCCGGATCGGAGAAGCGCGAGGAGATCCTGCGTCAACTGTTCCGCACCGAGCGCTTCAAGGAGCTCGAAGTGCGGCTGCTCGACCGGGCGCGCGAGGTGCGCAGGGAGATGGAGCGCGTGACCCTGCAACGGCAGACGCAACTCGAGTCGGTGGGCGCGTTGGACGACGGCGAGCTCGAAGCCATGCTGGAACGGGTGCAGGCAGAAGTGCAGCGTGGGGCCGGCGAGGTGGGGGCGCGGACGCAGGCCGCCCGCGCCGCCGCGGCCGCATTGCAGGCGGCCCGGGCGGCGGCCGATGTCCGCCGTGCCTTTGAGCTGGCGGGCCAACAGCTCGCCGAGGTGCAGGCCCGGGGAGAAGAAGTGGACCTGGACCAGCGCCGGCTCGACGACGCCGCCAGAGCCGAGAAGGTCCGGCCGGCTGCTGTGGCGTGGGCCGACGCGCGCGAACGGCTGGCCCAGGCCGAGGCCTCCGAGACGGGCATCGTTCAGGCCCTGGAGTCGGCCAGAGAGGCCGAGCAACTCGCCGTGGAGACACTGGCGGCCGAGAATGCCAAGCAGCCCGAGCGTCGTGAGGCCGACGAGCGTGTGCGCGAGCTGCAGCGGTTGGAGCAAGCCCTCGCTGGGTGGGAGGACGCACGACGCGACCGACAGGTCGCCGCTTCGCATTTGGAGGAGGCCGAAGCAGCCGCGTCCGCGGCGCTCGCCCGGAGGGTGCAGGCCGATCACGACGTGCAGCAGTGGCAGGGCCGGGTCGACGCAGCCGCCACGGCGGCCGTGAAGCTGGAGGGCTGCCGGGCGCGCCTGCAGCAGGCGCAGCGGGCGGAGGACGCTTGCCGGCGACTCATCGAAGCGATCACAGCCGAGGACGGTGCGACCAGCGAGCATCAAGCGCGCCTCGCGGCCGCCGAAGAGGCCGCCCGACAGAGGCAGGTGGCGGAGCAGCATCTGGGCGACGTAGAAGAGCGTTGGAGGGGGGATAGGGCTGCGCTGCTTGCCGCGACGCTGGTGGACGGCGCGCCGTGCCCCGTGTGCGGGTCGGAGCACCATCCGGCGCCGGCGAAGTCCGCGGCGAGCGGGGCATCCGATGAGGACCTCGAACGGGCGCGCGCGGCCGCGTCGGCCGCGCGCGCCGCTCATGACGAAGCCGCCGCCGCCGAAGGTCGGGCGGCGACGCGTCTTGCCGCAGCGGAAGCGCAGCGGTCTGCGTTGGAGGTCGCGGTCCGGACCGCTCGGAACGACGTGGGTCTTGGCGGAGCCGAGGTACCAGCCGGGTCCGGTGCCGCCGCCGGGGCCGCAGCGGCGGCCACAGATCCCGCGGCGGCCCGTCGGGCCGCCGCCGAGGCCGCCCTCGCGGAGACCCAGTCGGCTGCGACGGCCTGCTCTCACGAGGTGCTGGCTCTCGAGGCGTCCGCGGATGCAGAGGCTGCTCGTGAGCGGCTGGCGGCCGCCATCTCGGCGCGGGATGCGGCGGCGGCAGCGGTCCAGTCTGCCGAGGAAGCGCGAGTGGCGGCGCGAGACGCGCTCACCCGAGCGCATGCGCTGCTGACCGAGCGCGCTGCCGGCATACCCACCGAACTCGTCGAGCCCGGGGCACTGCAGGCCGCACTCGCCGGCGCGCAGGCGCGCGTAACCGTCCTGGAGGAGAGCCTCGCCGCGGCCACCGCGGCCGCCGCGACCGCCAAGGAGCGGCGCATCGCTCTGCAGGCTTCCCGCGACGAAGTGGCAGCTTCACGAGCGCGTTTCGCCGCGCAGGAGCAGGCGTCGTCGTCCGCGTTCTCAGTGGCCCTCTCCGAGCATGGCTTCACCGATGCAGACCACCTGCGCGCCACCTTGCTGCCGGCGCAGCAGCGGCAGGCCATGGAGCGCAGAGTGGCGGAGTATCGAGAGGAGCTGCAACTCGCGATAGGCCGGCTGCAGCAGGCACGGCAGCATGCCGAGGAGTGTCGGTGCGAGGGAGACCCGAGGGCCCTGGAGGAGGCCGTGCGCGCCGCCCAGGATGCCGCAGACGCGGCCGTGGCGGCTCATGCCGAGGCCCAGAGCCGCGGGGCCCGCTTGGTGGAGGTGCAAGACAATCTAAAGGCTCTCGACGCTCGTTCCGACGACATCCGCGCGGCCTACCAGACCGTCGGCGTCCTTGCCGAGACCGCCTCCGGCCAGAACGAGAGCCGGGTGTCGTTCCAGCGCTGGGTCCTGGGCGTCTATCTGGACGAGGTGCTTGTCGCCGCCGGGCGGAAGCTCTACGCCATGAGCAAGGGGCGCTACCGCTTCGAACGGCAGCGTGAAGCGCAGAGCCGGCGCCGTCCGTCCGGACTCGACATCGCGGTGTTCGACGAGTTCTCGGGCACCACGCGGCCGGCGGTCACCCTGTCGGGTGGGGAAAGCTTCCTGGCCGCCTTGGCGCTGGCGCTGGGCTTGGCCGAGACGGTGCAGGAGTACGCCGCGGGTACGCCGCTCGAGACCATCTTCGTCGACGAGGGGTTCGGCGCACTCGACCCCGATGCTCTGGAGCTTGCGGTGGACACGCTCATGGAGCTGCAGTCCAGCGGGCGTCTGGTGGGCGTGATCTCACACGTGGCCGAGCTGCGCCAGGTCATACCGGCACGACTGGAAGTCAGAGGGGGTTCTGGAGGGAGCCACGCTCGCTTCGTGGTGCCATAGGAAGCTCGAGAGGACGTCCTGGGCCGCGGGATGACGTCTGCGGCCTTCTACCCCTAGACGAAGTCGCGCAGCACGCTCGCGAACTCATGTGGGTGCTCGAGTTGTACCAGGTGACCGCATGGGTCGAAGGTGTGCATCTGTACGCGCGGCAAGCGCTTACAGGCCTCCTGGGCATGCCGCAAGGGCACGATGCGGTCCTGACGACCCCATACGAGCAGGGTGGGGATGTCCAGACCCGGCAGGCGCTCCAGAACCGGGTGATAGGTGTGCCGGCGCCAGCCGCGCAGATCGGCGGCGGCTCTCAATTGGGAACGCATGGCCCGATGGGCGCCGGGCAGCCGTCCCAGGGCG
>JAAYZO010000737.1 GCA_012514865.1 Lentisphaerota bacterium
CGTGCCCGTCGCGCCGTCGTTGTACGCGAACGTCCGCGTCCCGGCCGCGTCGACGACCGTCACCGGCCGGCCCAGGCGGTCGTAGGTGTAGCTGACCGACGGCGTCGTGTCGCTGTAGCTGACCTGCCTGCGCAGGCCGGTGAGCCCAGCAGCCGCCGGGGGGGCGGGCACCAGCATTCCGCACACGTGGTACAATTCTCGTCGCCGAGCCGTGCGGCGCCTGATCCGGTACACCGCCGGCTCCAATCCACGGCCACAGTCATCTCCATCAGCAGCCTCCACCGAGCGCATCGGGGCTTTGGCCCCACGCTCACGGAATCGCGCGGCTCTGCGCACCATCAGGGGCGAGTGCTTCACGCTCGCCCCGGCAGTGGTTACGACTCGTCGCTGCGACAGCACATTACCTCAAGATGCGCTGACGCCTCTGACAACGCCGTGAGCACGCTGCTTGGGAACTCAATTGCCTGCGCTGCGGCCTCGGGAGCCAGCGAGAACAAGACCTCCACAGTGGCACGGCATCTCGCCTTTGCCAACAGCAGGAGCTGGGGGCGACAGACGATTAGGAATTCCGAGATGG
The DNA here is from genome assembly GCA_012514865.1 of Lentisphaerota bacterium. Lineage (GTDB taxonomy): Bacteria > Verrucomicrobiota > Lentisphaeria > Oligosphaerales > JAFGRS01 > JAGVUW01. The sequence continues at coordinate 578 of JAAYZO010000737.1, forward strand.
CCCGCATCGCTGGCCTCGACCGACAGAAACTGCAGATGCGAATGAACATGAAGTCCCGTCGGCGCAGACCCTCAGAGCAACTGACAGCCCCAGGCACCAACTGCTCATCGTACCAGTGCCCCCACTCGCTTACATCCGGCAGGCCCCTGTTCTTGGGGGGCGTGATGCGACACGCAACACTGATGATCACGCGACGTTCACGCTGGGCAGTCTTGCTCATACTGACACCTCTGGAGCACGTGTTCGGTCTCAGGAACTGGTCACGCACTCACTGTCGAACATCTAGAGCGGTACGCATATCGCTTCGCCTGGCTCCAGTTTATTCGGATTGCCGGAGTTGGCATCGGCACCGCATTGCTCCCGTGCCTCCACCCATGGAATGTTCTTGTTGCATCTCTTGCGCCACAAATCCCAGCAGTTGTCGCCAGGTTGAACCAAGTGCGGGCTAAATCCGTTAGGGCACTCTATCCCAGGTATCGGAGGCTGACCAACTACTGGATTCTCTGGGCTAATTGATGGCTCGCCCCCATCGTCGACTGGCACATCAGCATCTTGAGGGGCATCCACAGGATTATCCGGATAGAAATAATACGGCAGTTCTGGCGCGTACGCCGGTTCAGCCATGTCAACAATTATGAGCACCCAACCGATTACATTCAGGAATCTGCCCCATTCGCCACCCCCGCCCCCACGGGGCGGGCGAGGGCGCGGGCGACCGGCACGTGGATCGGGACGCCCGAGCTCCAACCACTCCTCGTACAACTCCATTGCCGCCTCCCGTGAGATTACTCCCCCTGGACCCTTGTAGTCGCTCGATGGGCCATGCACCCAGTGCCAGAATGCATCTGGAAGACCGTACTTTGGATCGCGACCAGTGAGGCCAAGTGCGTCAGTCAGCGTAACTGCCTGATTCGCGCCATAGGTCAAGAGGTTTGCCCCCCCGCGCTCGCCAATCGGATCCCGATTCACCCACCTTCCCAGGTCGGCGCGGTAGAAGCGGTACCCCCAGTAGCCCAGTCCGGTGGGGTCGTCCCAGTACTTCGTGCTGAAGCGTACCGGGTTGGTCGCGGCGTACGCCCCGGCCGAAGCGGCCACGCCGCCGTAGGGATCGTATTCGTACGTCGCCACGAGCGCCGCCGTCACGTTCGCGGCCGCCGGGTCGACGACCTGGCTCACGTTGCCGTTGGCGTCGTAGCAGTATACATAACTGAATGTACCCGCGCCGCCTGTGCCGTCGGCCACGGCCAGCAGGCCGCCGATCGTCCCGGCCCCCTCTAGCAACGACTGCGGGTTAGATCGCCCGCCGCGCCCGGCCGACCGCTGACCGGCCAGATCGAGGCCCCACGTGTACGCCCGCGTCGGCGGCGGCGGGCCATGCGGCGTCCCGTGGTGCTCCAGCAGCATCTTCCAGTCGTCCCACACGAACACCCGCGCGTCGGCGAAGGCCGTGACCCAGCTCGCCCCCATCCAGGTCGAGCCTGTCTGCCCGACCCGTCGCCCGCGGTAGTCATACGTGAACGTCAGCCGCCGGTCGCCGACGGCCGGCGAACCCGCCGGGCCGACCTGGATCAGCCGGTTCTCGGCGTCGTACACGTACGCCCGCGGCGTGGCGAGGC
>JAAYZO010000738.1 GCA_012514865.1 Lentisphaerota bacterium
ACCACCTCGTGCGTCGGCGACCTGCCCCCCTTCGGGCGGTACGAAGCCAACAGCTGCAGCGTCTCTCCGGAGGGCGTTTTCTTGCGATGAAAATACATGCGCCCACGCTACGCCGGCCCCGGCACGCCGTCAAGAGCCCACGGGTTATTTCTAGTAACTACATTGGCATTTTCAGCCGGTCTCGTGCGGAGGCCAGTCGACGGCCGTGCTTGGGCTAGCCCGACCAGACGCACTACAGTGCGTAAGTCGGGTTAAGCGCGGCGCAAGGCCGCGCCGGGGATTTTCACGGGACGAGGACGAGAACGAGGACGAGAACGAGAACGAGAACGAGAACGAGAACGAGAACGAGAACGAGAACGAGGACGAGAACGAGGACGAGAACGAGGGGAAGGGACCCAAGGGACGGAGGGATGGCAACGCCGAACGCCGAACGCCGAACGCCGAACGCCGAACGCCGAACGCCGAACGCCGAAGTAGCCGGCATCACGACAGGGCACGATAGGAGACGACAGGAGACGACAGGTAACGAAAGACGACGCCACGAACCCCAAGGCGGCCCCGGGAATGGTACCGGCCAGCCCCCGCGTAGGCGGGGAGACGAGGGCAGCACCGGCGTTCCCCGGGGCGATGCCGGCGCCCGGGAGGTCCGCGGACGGCGCCGCGGACCCGCCTGCCGCGCGCCGGCGAACCGGCCGTGGCGGCGCCTGTACGCACCCGCTCCCCTGGGAGCGCCGCGCGTCGGGTCGGCATCCACGGCGCCACGGGCGGCGCCGTGGATGCGCGCGGCTGGCGCGGCCTACTCCAGCTCGGCGCCAGGCGCCGACGACAGCGCCGGCGGCGGAGCGGGTTCGCGACCGCGACCCCGCCCGCCGCGCCAGCGTCTCACCGTCAGACGGCGACCTTCACCACCGCCTTCTTGATCTTGCCGGTACCCGCGAGGGGAGCGTGGACGTCCTCCGGGAAGAAGAGCGCAAACGACCCCGGCGGCACGCGCATCCAGGCCGCCGGGCGGTCGGCATAGAAGCCGACGTCTTTGGCGGAGTCAAAGGGCGTCGGCTGGGTGCAGGCGTCGATGGGGCTCCAGCCCATGACCTCCTCGCCGCTGATCACGGCCTGGATGTCGACGTAGCGCTGGTGCGCCTCGAACTTGGCGCCGCTCTGGCCGCGGCCGTCGACCGTCATCACAAGGACGTAGATCGCGTCACCCTCGAGCTCGTAGCGCCCGTCCGGAAGGGCCGCCAGGTCCGTCTCCTGCAGGTAGGCGAAGGCCTTGGCGAAGCGAGGGTGGAGCGTCGCGTAGGCGCCGCCGCGGGCGATGGCATCGAGAATCATGGTCAGGGTCCTCTGCAAGACAGCCGGGTACACTCCGTCAGTCCGGGGACTGACGCCACAGGTGCCGACGCCAGGCCCACGCCCGCGCGCCGCCTCACCCACCATAGCCGCCGGTCGGCACCCCGCAAGGCCGTCCGTCATCCCCGGCGCCGCAGGGTCGCCGGCGCGGGCGAGCGCAGGTCCGCGGCGCCACAGGAACACCGGCGCGGGCGAGCAGGTCCGCGGCGCCGTCCGTGGACCACCCGGGCGCCGGCAGCGCCCGGGGGAGCGGCTGGGAACAGCCGCCGCTACAGCCGCTTCACCGGCGCAGAACGCCGAATAAGGCACGCCAAACATCGCCGCGCAGCCTCCCCGCGGGCCCCCTTTCCGGCGCCCTGAAAGGGCAACATTCATCAGCCCAGGGCAACGCCCTGGGAAACCGGATGGTACGCATGGCAGGCTGAAAGTCTGCGACAAAACGACGCCCGCAACGACGCGATGTCTCCTCCGAGCCGCCCCGTCGCCGGGACGCCGCCTCACGCCCCGTGCAGGCGCCTGGCGATGCCGCGGCAGAGCCCGTGGGCGTTGTCCCAGAAGAGGGCCTCCACCTCGGCGCGGCTGAGGCCGGCGCGGTCGCAGGCCTGGCGCAGGGCGCACAGCATCTCGTAGTAGAAGAAGGTGAACTGGACCACATGCTCGGCGTCGTAGATGGCCGAGCCGATGGCGTAGGGCTCGCCCATGAGGTAGGCGTACTGGTCGTTGATCTCGACCGACTTGCCGCGCAGCCAGGCGATCGGGGCGTCGCTGCCGAAGAGGATACGCTCGCGGGGGAAGTGCTCGAGGGCGTACTGCAGGACCTCGGCATGGTTGACCATGGCCGTATCCAGCCAGAGGTTCGGGCAGTCGGCAAGGGCGTCGAGCTGCCCGACGACATTGCTGAACCAGTAGGCCCGTCCGATGTGCGCCAGGATGATCTGAGCTCGCGGCCAGCGTCGGCACAGGGCCAGCAGGTCGCGCTGGTTATCCGGATCGGCCAGCCGGGCTTCCTTGGGGATGTGCAGAGTGATGGCCAGCCCGAGGGCGTCGGCGAGTTCCATCTGCGCTGCCGGGAGCATGTCCGGCACGCGCACGGCCTCGGGATCCATGCCGGTGACGTAGCTGCGGTAGGGCTTGAAGCCGATAAGGCGGCACTCGCGGATGCGGCGCTCGAGGACTTCCGGCGAGTCTGACGGCGCCACCAGGGTCATGCCGAAGGTGCTGCGGTTGTCGGAGGTGGCGCCGGTGTAGCGCGCCGCGGCGTCGCGGTCGGCCTGGCGGTGCGGCGTACCGAAGGCCAGTCGGCCGAGAGTCCGTCCGGGCAGCAGGGCCGCCATCGCGTCCGCGAAGAGCTCGTGCGTGCTCTCACCGCCGAAACGCTGGTAGCACTCGCGCGGCGGGAAGGCGAAGCCGGCCGGGAAGGTACTGCGGTCGAAGAGGTGCACATGCGCATCGAAGAGCCGCTCGGGCAGCCACCCCGAGAGGTCACGCTCGAACAGCGCCCGATCCCGCGCGGTCAACGACAGGCCAGTCTCCGCCATCGCGGTCTCTCCTCCCGGGTCGTCAGCCCTGACGGCAGGCGAAGGCCGTCAGCATGTCCTCATAGGCGCGCAGGGCCGCCATGTCGACGGCCTCGTCGCGGCCATGGATGTCGCGGCCGGGCGTGCCCAGAATCGCCACCGGGATGCCCAGGCGGGCGAAGTGCCGGGCGTCGGTGGCGCCGTTCATGCGCACCGTCTCGATCGGCCGTCCGAGCGACGCGGCCATCGCCGCCGAGAGTTCCTGCAGGGCCGGGGTGCGCTCATCGAAGACGACCACTGGCGAGGTCACGCACGGGGTCACGGTCAGCCCCGACACCTCCGCCAGGCGGCGCCGCCACTGCTCCGCCCCATCCGGCTCGGTGAAGCGGATGTTCAGGGTCATCTCGGCCTGGTCGGGGATGCGGTTGGAGACCGTCCCGGCGCTGACCAGAGTCGCGGCCATGGTGTCATGCCACTCGTCGCCGGCCCGGACCGCAGGGAAGAGATCGCGGACCTTCAGATAGCCCTCGATCAGGGCGTCGATGGCGTTGCTGCCACGCCATGGCGCCGAGGAGTGCGCCGCCACGCCCTGGGCCCGCAGGGTGCAGGTCAGGATGCCCTTCTGGGCAATCGCGACGGCATAGGCCGCGCCGTCGATGACCACGATCAGCCGGCGGGCGCCATAGCCGCGCTCGACCATCGCCGCGGTGGTCCTGCCGCCGATCTCTTCATCGGCGCTGAAGATGGCGCCCACCGCGGCCCGGCCGCGACAGCGGCACAGCACCTGCGCGCAGACCACGGCATTGCCGAGGCAGTCGTTGGCGCCGCGGCCATGCAGCCAGCCGTCGACGCGGCGCGGGGTGAACTGGTCGTCCTCGGCCGGCACGACATCGACATGCGCATTGAGGAGCAGGTCCGGCCGGCGCTCGGGAACGGTCGCGGCGTAGAGCACCCGCCGGTCGTCAACGGTCTCGAGGGTGACGTGGAGGCCCTCGCCCGCGAGGTAGGCTGCCAGGCGCTCGGTCACCGCATTCACCGCGGCGACATCAGCGCTCACCGGCCGCAGGGGGATGAGGTCTTCAAGAAGCTCGATCGTATCGCGCATGGGTGCTGCATCCGTTCGGCGCTGCGTTCAACGAGGGTCTCGACGCAGCGCCGAACGCCTGGCCCCGGTCGCGCGGAGGCGGCCCGCCCTGGAGCGCGGACCGCATCGGCTCTCACCAGGCAGCCCAGTACTTGGCCTCGTTCATGATCTCGCCCGAGCCGAGCGCCGCGGCGTGGCCGTCGGCAAAGAGGACATTCAGGCGCGAGCCGCCGTGCCGGAAACGCCCCAGGCGACCCCAGTCCGTGAAGCCACCCGACACGGCCCGGCCGTTAGTGCCCCAGGCGAACTGGCTCGGCGGCATGGGCCCATCGCAGTTCTCGGTGGTCGAGATCGCCTCGCTGGGCCGACGCACCGAGGCCAAACGATAGGACCGCAGCGGCCAGACGTCGCCGGAGGGGTGGATCCGGTAGGACTGCAGGTAGCTGGTCGGCAGACTCGGGCCGCCCGTCCTCCAGACGATCATGTACGGATCCGGGTCGCTCGGGCAGTTGAAGATCGCGGTGGCATCGCCCATGTACTTGCCGAGCATGTGGCAGAAGGTGCCCTGGTAGGTCGTTCTGACGCCGCCCACGAAGTCGTAGAGGTAGGCCAGGTTGTAGATCTCCTCGTTGTCGTCAGCGTAGAGCTGTACGGCCACGCCCATCTGCTTGAGGTTGTTCAGACACGAGGTCTGCCGGGCCTTCTCACGCGCCTGCGCCAGGGCCGGCAGCAGCATCGCGGCCAGAATGGCGATGATCGCGATGACCACCAGGAGCTCAATCAGCGTAAAGTGCTTCGAACGCATTGCCTTCGTCCTCCGTTTCCGTTTGTCTTCAGCCCTGCCCTCGCCTGTTCCTGCAACGGCCTGCTTCCGCGCCTGCGGAGAACCCCACACCCAGGCCGCTGACATGCCTGCTGACGCACCGCCCAGACCGCCAGCCGGCCCTTCGCAGGGCGGCGCTCCAGGCCGGCCTTCTGACTATACTCCACTTGTCTGGCAACGCCACGCGCCCCCCCGGGTGCATGACAGGTTTGTCGGCTGGGCGTGACATGGAACTCATCTCGCCTGCAGCCGGGATCCCGATCCCGATAGCGATCCCGATAGCGATCCCGATAGCGATCCCGATAGCGATCCCGATAGCGATCCCGAGGAACCGAAACCCCACGTGGAGGCATCGTCTGCCGGCATCGGTTCCGCGCTCACGGCCGCGGCGGTGCGGCCCCGCGCACGCGCGTGCGACAATGCAGCTCCCAGGTCGGTGACGAGCCGGCAGGGCTGACACGGCGCACCGCGACCGCCGCCTGGTCGGCGGTCCCCGACCAGGTCTCGACCGTCACCGTCGACCCACCGCGCCCCGTCCGGGTCTCGACCGTCGCCGGCGGCCGCCGCAGGTCGATCGATCCCTGGCCCGCGGCCGCCGGCGGCGCGCTCAGGGCGGCCTCGACCGACAACGCCGAGCCGCCGTCCTCGGCCACGCCGCGCAGCACGACCCAGCGAACCGGGCAGGCCGTGCGCCGGGCGTCCAGCTCGGCGTAGCCGTGGCGCTCCAGGGCGCGCCGGGCCAAGGACAGCTCGGCGGCACTCATGCCGTGGACACGCAGCGGGCCAAGCACGCCGACGTGGGCCAGGAGCGCACTCAGATCGCCCTCGCTCAGCACCAGCGGCCGCGACGACTCCAGGACCGCACTCGGATGCAGGGTCGGGTAGAGGTTCGCCACGGGCACCGCCGAGGGCCGCACCGGCGTCCGGCAGGCACTCAGGAGGACCAGCAGGCTCCCCGCAAAAAGCCACAGCGCCGTCGTCCTCATTCCGGTTGATTCCTGGCGTCCGGTGAACAGATTGGTGCCGTCTGAAACCATGGTCAACCGTACTCACACCATGCAGCTCTGTCAATGCGACCTGACGGCCAGTGCTGGCCGCGACGCGGCCGTCGCGGCCATTCTGGACGGTCACAACCGCCGCTGGGGCGCCCGCCTGGATGGCTTCCGGGCCTATGCCGGGGCGCCGTGGTGGTCGCCGGGGCTGATCGTCACACCGGAGCTGCGCGGACGCTACGAGTGCTGGCTGCCGGTGGCGGAGTTCTGTGCGGACCTGGCACGCCTGGGCCGCGCCTTCCTGCCGGCGCCGAGCTGGGTGCCGCGCCGGCTGCGGTCCGGCGCCGGTGAACCCAGTGCCGGCTCATCAGCCGCGCCGCTGTCTCTGCCCGACCTCTGGGCCCGCCTGCCGACGTGCCTCGCCGCGCGGGTCGCCTTTGGCGAGGCCGATCTGCCGGCGCTGTTCGCGGCCCTGGCCGACCCGCCGCGTTTCGGCACCGACAGCGCCCGCTACGAGGCGCAGCGCGCCGCGCTGGCGGCGTTGTGCCGGGGCGCGGCCGGTCGCGGCCGCCGTCTGACCCTGGTCGACCTCGCCTGCGGTGTCGGCCTGGGGACCTACGAGGCGGCTGTCACGGCCGCCGCGGCCATCGGCGCCCCACCGCGCGTCCTGGGCCTGACCCTCGAGCCCCTCGAGGCCTGGATGGCGTCACGCTGCTGCCTGCCGCACGACCCCGGCCGCGAGCCACGCCTGCGCCGCCTGGCGGCCCAGGCGCCCCCGGTGGACTTCCTCGCCGCCGACGTGCGGCACCTGCCCCTCGCCCTCGCCAATGCCGTCGACGTCATCCTCTGCAATGGCCTCGTCGGCGGGGATCACCTGCGGCGCCAGGACGACCTGGCGGCAGTCCTTCGGGAAGCCCGTCGCCTGCTCGTCCCCGGTGGCGCCCTGCTCGTCGCCAACCGCTTCCACGACGGCTGCCGCGCGGCCGTCGAGCGCTTCGCGGACCTCGCCCGCAGCGCGGGATGGCACGTCGACGGCACCTGGCACGACCTCCGCCTGACGCCCTGACTTACGGTTCTGCTGCGTGGTCGCGCGACGTGCGCGCGACCCCATCCGGCGCGGGACTGCGGTCACGCATCACGTAACGATGCAGGGAGAGGAAGCAGAGCAGGTCCAGGAACTGGCTGTCACGCTCCGCGGACGGCACCGATGTGGCGATCAGGGCACCCCTGATACCCAAGGCGTCGGGCCTGCCGGCAGCCTCCAGCTCGCAACCCAGCGCCGCGATGGCCCGCCGCAGCTCCTCCAGGCGCTCCCCAACAAGGATCTCTTCGGCCATCTCGCCTGAGACCTCTGCAAACGCATCCAGCAGAGGCTCCAGAGTGTCGCCGGAGTACCCGCGGCGTTTCCGAACCATCGCCAACTCATTTTCCTCGATGATCCGGTCGGCAAGCACTGATCTCCACGGGACAATCTCCTCATCACGGAGGAACAGGCTCTCGGGCTCCTCGCGCTTGAGCATCGCCATGGCAGCCTTTATGGCGTCGTCGACGCGGGCCTCGAGCCAGTGCTCCAATTGCGGATGGCTGGCCAGGTAATCCCGGAGGGTCAACGGCGCGCCGCCGTCGGCGGACACGGCGCTGGCCTCCAGGACCGCATCGTTGCCGATGACCCACTCCGCATCGAGGTCAATGCCGAACCGACCGCGGACCTCCGCCCGCTCGGCGGCGCGCGCGCTGGACCACTCATGCAGACCGTACCCCACCATCTGGATCAGGAAGGGGCTGCAGCCTTCCTCTGGAGGTTCCAGGATGAGCATGGCGCTCTCATCGAGCAGGTGCGCATCCACATAGCGCCCGGCCGCCACCATCTCGGGCATCTGACTCTGCAGATAGAACGCCAGATTCGACTCGTCCTCTTCGGTGAAGAGCACACCGGCGAGATCAGCGATGTACCCGACGAGGCGATCGCCTACGACCTCGGGAGGGCAGCCGATGGCCTTGATGTAGGGCGCCAACTCGTCCGCCGTGAAGCGCATGGCGGCGAAACGCGGTTCGCTGAAGAGGTCGCGGGCGCGCGCGGCGGCCGCCCGCGTGTCATCACAGAGGCTCTCGAATGCCTTGCGGTAGGGCTCCATCTGATCGCTGGCTCTGGCGATCGCCTTCTGCTGGTCGACCGTATCGGCCCCGCTGGGGAAAGCCCGGGCCAGTTTGGCGGAACCCACGGGCACAGCCGGCAGGCCCTCCGCCGACAGGTCCGGGCACCTGAACGGGCGGTCCTCGCCATCGACGTCCTCCCCGCCGAAGAGCGGCGGGTCGAACTCAGACGACGACAGCGACGCCGCCTCGGCATCGCGCTCGGCATCGCGCTCGGCCTCGCGCTCGGCCGCCGCCGCGGCCTGGTCGGCCTCCAGACAGCAATGCTTGTACTTCCTGCCGCTGCCGCAGGGGCACGGTTCATTCCTGCCGATCTTGGCCATCGTCTTTCCCGCTGGTGATGGCGCCCGAAGGCGCCGGTTGCTCCAGAGTGCGCCGCCCGCCGGCCACCGCGATCCATGGTAACGCCGGGCATCGGCTGACTCGCGCGCGTGTCGCCGCCGGCGTCCGCAGGGCCGTCCCCGGCGACAGGCGCGACACCCCTGTACTGTCGTTCTGCACCGCGGTCCCGTCGAGGCCGCCCTCGAGATTCCTCTGGAAACGCCCTGCACGACGCCACCCCCGACCGCGTGGTCGAGCCCTCGTATGAACCATGGCGGTGTGACGCGCGCGGTCCTGTCGCAGACTTTCAGCCTGCAAGGCGTCATGTCCGCTCTCCCGGGGCGTTGCCCCATAAGCGCTAACCAAAA
>JAAYZO010000739.1 GCA_012514865.1 Lentisphaerota bacterium
CGCCGGTCGCGGCGGTGTTCGGCCAGGCTCTGCTGCGCCCAGTTTGGCAGGCAGCCGAACATATCGTAGTCCGCGGTGAAATGGGTTAAGTTGCAGGCCAGCTCGCGCCGGACGATCAATTCCTCCAGGAAGGCTTTCTTGGCCTCCGGCGGCGCCGGGGCCTTGGCGATCTCCAGCGCCAGGTAGAGCGGCGCGACCTGGCCGAAGTGCAGGTAGGGGCTCATGTGGGAGATATCGTCCGTCTGCGGCTGGTTGTGGTTCTGGTCGTAGCGCGCCAAGCGCTCGGCGATGAAGCCGGCGAACCTGCGCTTGGCCTCGGAGGTGCCGGCCTTGAAAAAGCGGGGCACCGGCCCGACGCGCCGGTCGATCTTCAGCTGCTTCAAAACCGCGCCGGGGTCGCCGAGATCCAGCCCCGGAACCGCCAGATCGAGCGTCTTCCGACGCACCGGCGACGCCGGCAGGTCGACCAGGTAGGCCGTCAGCTGCCGGTGGATTCTGGGCCGCAGCGTGCGCGCGCCGATCTCGCTCTTGCCCGAGGCCGCCTCCACCGGCACGACCACGTCGCTCTCCACCTGCACCACGCAGCAGCGGGCCCGGCGCGCCACGAGCTCCCGCCAGGCCTTCTGGTGTTTCAAATAGCCCCGGTCGCAGACGATCAGGCTGGCCTGGCGTCCCAACTCGAGGGCGGCCTCCGGCGGCGACCCGCGCCGCAGGGCCATGAGGATGCCCCGCTTGGCCAGGGCCCGGGAGGTTTCCTGGAGGCCCTCCAGCATGAAGGCATAATGGCGCAGGTTGGCCTCGGGGTAGTCATCGCTGAGGCCGAACCCGACCACCACTCCCCGGCCCTGCCGGTTCGCTTCCCGGACGGCATGTTCCAGCGCATGGTTCATCTCGGCGCGCTGGGATTGCTGCATCCAGTAAAGCACGTAGCGGCCCTCGACGACCGGCCGGTCGTTCAGGCGCTGGACCCGCGTTGCTTGAATCCCGGAAGTGTTCGTCATGGCGATCATGCCGGTCCACTGAACGCCGTGCAAGGCTCACGGCTTTTTCGACGGCGATTGGGACTGGCGCAGTTCCATCCAGTCATGCAGGTCCACGATCCTCTTGTTCAACTGGTAGCGGCCTTCGGCGAAGACGCCGTAGTCGCCGCCGCCGCCCATGGCCGAGGCGAAGCGAACGGTGTTGGCGTAGATCAGCCAGGTGTCCGCCCAGCGGCGCTCGACGGCCTCGTCGAAGGGGCTGGCCTTCTGGTCGAGGCCCGCCGCCAGGCCCGTCGACCAGGCCTCCTTCAGGATCCGCGTCGCCGCGAGGGTCTTGGCGTTGGTCTCGCGGACGGTGCTCTCGAGGCGCGCCCAATGGCCCTCGACCCACGCGGCGCCGTGGCAGTTCAGGCACACCGCCTGCAGCGCTTGGCGGCGCTGGTCCATCTCCGCCGCGCCGATGAGATGACGCGCGGCAAACCCGCCGTCGAGGTCGGTCGGCAGCGGCAGGCCGTTCTTGTTGCGGATGAGGGTGGTGTCCGGCTGAAGGGGGTGGGGATGCGCGTAAATCAGCCCGAACAGGCGCCAGGGCAGGCGGTCGTTCATCTGGTGCGAGCGCGGCGCCACCACCTCGCCGTCCGTGTTCACCACCAGGCTGACATGACAGGCCGCGCAGGTCGGAGCAGTGAAATCCTTGCCGATCGTCCAGGGCACGGCCTTGAACTCCCACTCCGCGTGCTTGGAGGAGTAGATGTTGCCGTGCTTGCTCGTCTCGTAGACCTTGAAGGCCGGCACATCCGGGCCGACATGGCACTCCTTGCAGGTATAGGGCTTGCGCGCCGTCTCGATCGAAAACTGATGCCGGGTGTGGCAGGCGGCGCAGGAGCCGAGGGTGCCGTCCAGGTTGACGCGGCCGACTCCCTGGTTGGGCCAGCCGTCGATCGTCGGGAACTCGAGCGTGCCGGCCAGGGCCGTGTCGCGGCTCTTCTTGCCCGTGACCTTCAGC
>JAAYZO010000086.1 GCA_012514865.1 Lentisphaerota bacterium
CAGCGCCCTCCTCACCGTGCGCACCCCCGAGACTCAGCTCATGTATAGAGCGCAGGCTGTCCTCGAGGGCGATCCGTGGCCGATGGAACTCGCTTTCCTTGAGTCGCCGCTCACCTATCGCGGCGACTATGACTTGGATGATATCGAGTGGCTGGGGCCTTCCTGCACTGTTCCCACCGCCGAGGACGTCGTCGCCTACGCCCACGCCGAGTGGCGGAAGAAGCTGGCGCTGGCCGACTCCGCGCCCTTCACAGTATACGGCTTGGCCCTGCCGGGCCTGCTCCTCCACACCCTGCAGATCGATGAGCAAGCGACCTGGGTCCGCTACGCGACCGAGGCCGAGCCGGGGAGGATCGCCGCGGAACTGATCGAGTATCCGGCGGCCGACGCCCAGAGGTGGCCCGCCGAGGGCGCCGAGTGGCACGAGGCCTGGTCTGACGACCACGCGAGTCACGCATCCGGCCGGATGATCACTCGCGGGGACCGTCTCGTCTGGCTGCGGGTGTACTCCTGGGCGCTGGAGGCCTTGAGCATCACCGAGGCCGACGTGGACGCCGCTGTGATCGAACTCGAGGCGGCGGTGGCAGAACAGGCCGACGCCGCCTTCGTCTCCCATGAGCCCCCACCACGTCTGAGATCCGAGGGGCGCATGCCCTTCCCACAGGGGGCCGACTTTGCCGAGACGTTGCCCAAGGCGGTGCTCCATGGGGACTAGACTCGGAGGGACGAGATTCCTAGCGCGCTGCAGAGCAGCGGACCTTTCGCGACCTTTCCGCACGCTGGTCGCGTGCCTACTCGTACTGGCGGCGCTCGCGCTGGCACTGGCCTGGGTGGTGTTCCACGGCGTGGTTCTGACCGGCTGCGCCGAGGCCCCGGCCCAGGACGCCTTCGGTCCAACACCGGGAGCGCAGGAGAAGCCCGCCTTCATGGTGCCATCAGATACGTTGACCCTCGCAGACCTGCGCAAACAGATCCTGGCTGCGTCTGCATCGGAAATCGAAGGCGCCAGGGGTGGCTTCGCCTTCCTTCCGTACACACTCCCGGAGGGCTTCCGACCCTCGGCCGGCTGGGGCGCGAACGCAGGCGACGAGGGCAACCCGGCGGTCTCGGGCGATTTCTACGCCGTCGCCTTCACCGATGGCAGCACAGTCATCCGGCTGGCGGTGAACCCTGACGACGCGCCCTCATCCCTGGAGTGGACCCTGCCCCGGGGCGGGCTGGACTGGGACAAGACCGGGGCCGGCGCCCTGCTCCACGAAGTATCGGAGGCGGTCCGTGACGGCATCGACCACTTCCGCGTGGAGTTGGCCGGACGAGACGTGGTGGTCTACGGTCCACAGGACAAGCGGGCGCAGATTTGGAAGGTCGTCGAGGGACTGGCCCCCGCGGTGATCGGGGGCGCCCAGGCGGTCCCGGCCACCATGCCGGCCGACTTCGACTTCCTGGCCAGATGGGGGGTGGGAGCCAAGAACGTGCTCGATACGGCCGCAGGCACCTTCACCCAGGACATGATCGCGGATCCGTCCATCACCATCGACTTGGCGCTGACCGCGGTGGAGAAGGCCGAGCTCTACCAGCATCTGCGGGACATCGACTTCTGGGCGTATCCGGCCGACGCCGGCGGATTGGATGGGATGTGGGTGACACCGTCGACGGACTACAGCCTCACCGTTTCCGGAGCTGGCCTGGTCCATACAGTGCGCGGCAACGACTTCTGGACCGACCCGGAGATCGAGGCCCAGGCGCTGTACAAGCTGTTCCAGCACATCCAGGCGATCATCGAGGCCAAGGATGAATTCAAGGAGTTGCCGGAGCCGCGCGGCGGCTACGCGTAGTTGGGGCGAGACGGCGGCGAGACCGAGGTGCGGCCGGGACGCGGCCGAGGCGCGACAGCGGACGACACGAGGAGGGCGCGATGAGACAGGCGGCATCTGAGCGAACTCGGAAGGCCCTCGTCGCCCGGGTGGCGTCGGAGATGAGGCGCGTCGCGACAGCTGCTGCGGTCGTCGCCGCTGTCATGCTGCTGGGCGCTGCTGTGCTCGTGGCCTCGCCCGCGAGGCCGGCGCAGGCGGTCGGCTACCAGCCCGACCCGCCCGCCGGCTGGACGGTCGTGCCGCTCACGGAGCCCGCCTGGGCCAACGAGAAGGCCGTCGGGGACGGCGTGGTCGCCGTGAGCACTCGCCCCGCCGACGTTTGGGCGGTCGATGCCTGGTTCGACCTCTATCGCCTGGCCGACGATCGCGGTGCTACGCCGCCGGCGCAACCTGTCACCACCATCCTGGGTGACTACCTGCGCGGGCAGGTGGTCACAGTCGACTCCGGACTGGTCGTCTATAGCTCGGTCCGGCCGGGCACCGACCCCGCGGAAGGCGTCTTCGACATCCACATACGCGACCTGGGTAGCGGCGCCATCACCAAGCTGCCGGTGGGCGCGCCCAACATTCCCGAGATCGTCGCCGATGCCGGTCGCATCGTCTGGTCGCAGTGGGGCTTCCAGCACCAGCCCGAGATCATGCTCTACGACGTCGCAACGGGAACGA
>JAAYZO010000740.1 GCA_012514865.1 Lentisphaerota bacterium
CCTGCCCCGCACCAAGACCGTCTCCACAGCGCTCCCCGAATCTGATCGAGCCGAAGGGAAAATGTAGTTACTTGAAAACGGCGACGTTGCGGCGCAATAACTTACGCGTCACAGTGCGTAACTTGGGTTAAACGGCACGTAGTGTATGCAGGATCGGCAAGCAATTGCCGATACAAAGTCTTATGAGTTGCCGAAAGAGCAGTCATTCAGATCTGCGGCGGGGTCCTGACGGTGCCGCAGGCGGGGAGCACGAGCGATGAGCTATGGCGAGCGGGTGATGGAGACGGTGATGCGGCGCAATCCGGGCGAGCCGGAGTTCCAGCAGGCGGTGCGGGAGGTCCTCTCGTCGCTGGGGCCGGTCCTGGAGCGCCGTCCGCAGTACGAGCGTGCCGGGATTCTGGAGCGTCTGGTGGAGCCCGAGCGCCAGATCCTCTTCCGGGTGCCATGGCAGGACGACCAGGGCCGGGTGCAGGTCCACCGGGGTTACCGCTACGAGTTCAGCAGTGTCCTGGGGCCGTACAAGGGCGGGCTGCGCTTTCACCCGAGTGTGAACGCCTCGATTCTGAAGTTTCTGGGATTTGAGCAGATCTTCAAGAACTCGCTGACGACGCTCGGGATGGGCGGCGGCAAGGGCGGTTCGGACTTTGACCCGAAGGGCCGTTCCGACGGCGAGGTGATGCGTTTCTGCCAGTCCTTCATGCTGGAGCTGCAGCGTCACATCGGTGCCGCTACGGATGTCCCTGCCGGCGACATCGGGGTGGGGCCGCGCGAGATCGGCTATCTGTTTGGCCAGTACAAGCGCATCCGCAACGAGTTCACCGGGGTCCTGACCGGCAAGGCGCTGGGCTGGGGCGGGTCGCTGGTGCGTCCGGAGGCGACCGGCTACGGCGCGGTCTACTTCGCCGAGGAGATGCTCAAGACGCGCCGCGAGGCCTTTCCGGGGAAGGTCTGCGTGGTCTCCGGGTCGGGTAACGTGGCGCAGTACACGGTTGAGAAGCTCCTGCAGCTCGGTGCGAAGGTGGTGACGTTATCGGACTCCGAGGGCACGGTATACGACCGTGAGGGCTTTGATGCGGCGAAGCTGGCCTGGGTGATGGAGCTGAAGAACGTGCGTCGCGGTCGCATTCGCGAGTACGCCGAGGCCTTCGGTGCAGTGTTCCTGCCGCAGGCACGTCCGTGGTCGGTTCCCTGCCACTGCGCTTTCCCGTGTGCGACGCAGAACGAGCTCAGCGGTTCGGACGCCCGGACGCTCCTGGAGCAGGGCTGCACCCTGGTGGCCGAGGGCGCGAACATGCCGAGCACGCCGGAGGCGGTGGAGCTATTCCTCTCGAGTCGGGTTCTGTACGCACCCGGCAAGGCGGCGAACGCGGGTGGCGTGGCGACCTCGGGACTGGAGATGAGTCAGAACGCGATGCGGCTGAAGTGGACCCGTGACGAGGTGGACAAACGGCTCAATCAGATTATGGTTGAGATCCACGAGACATGCATGGCGGCAGCCGCTGCGTATGGTCAGCCGGGCAACTACGTGTTCGGCGCCAACACGGCGGGCTTCACCAAGGTCGCCGACGCCATGCTGGACCAGGGCCTGGTCTGAGGTCTGCTGGCGCGCGGTGTGCCCGGCGGGCCTTGGCGTTATGCCCTGGTGCTGTGTGCCATGCCGTGGCGGTCCCTGCGGGCCGTCCCGGCGCGGCTTTAACGGACGCCGCGGGCAGTGCCGCCCGTCGCCTCCCGGGAGTGACGCGCGGATGAACCGCATTCTGAGCAAAGAGCAGCTTTCGGCGGAGGTCTTCCGCCTGCGAGTGATGGCGCCTGAGATTGCGCGTGAGCGTCGTGCCGGCCAGTTCGTCATCGTGCAGCGCGACGAGCTGAGCGAGCGCATTCCGCTGACGATTGCCGACGCCGACGCCTCGGCGGGCTGGATCACGCTGATCTTCCAGGCGGTGGGCAAGGGCACGCACCTGCTCGCCGAGATGGCGCCGGGCGAGTCGATCGAGAACCTGGTCGGGCCGCTCGGGCAGCCGACGGACATCCGCAAGGTCGGGCATGTCGTCTGTGTCGGCGGCGGCATCGGCGTGGCGCCGATGTACCCGATTGCCCAGGCCATGAAGCAGGCCGGCAACCGCCTCACCGTGATCACCGGTGCCCGGACGCGCGACCTGCTCATCCTGCAGGACGAGATGGCGGCCCTGGCGGACCGCCTGATCGTGGTCACCGACGACGGCTCGGCCGGCCGCAAGGCCCTGGTCACCGAGCCGCTGAAGGAGCTCTGTCAGGAGGAGCCCCGGCCGGCCGAGGTCGTGGCGATCGGTCCGCCGATCATGATGAAGTTCTGCGCCGAGACGACGCGGCCGTTCGGCATCCATACCGTGGTGTCGCTGAACACCATCATGGTGGACGGCACCGGCATGTGCGGCGGCTGCCGCGTGACGGTCGGGGGCGAGACCCGTTTCGTCTGCGTCGACGGCCCCGAGTTCGATGGTCACAAGGTCGATTTTGACAGCATGATACGGCGTCTCGGGGCCTACAAGCGCATCGAGCACGAAGCCCATGAGCAGTGTCATCTCGAGATGGCCGCGCGTCAGGCGCAGGCCGCGAAGGCCAGGTAAGCGAGCATGAGTCACATTTCCCCAGAGACATTGAAGACGCAGGCTGAGCAGGTCCTCGAGCAGCTCCTCGCCAAGGGCGGCAGTCTGACGGCGAAGGACCGCATGGCGATTCCGGCGCAGGCCATGCCCGAGCAGGAGCCGGCGGTGCGCGCCCGGAACTTCACCGAGGTCGCCCTCGGCTACAGCGAGGCGCAGGCGCGGGTCGAGGCGATGCGCTGTCTGCAGTGCCGCAAGAAGCCCTGCGTCGAGGGCTGCCCGGTGCGCCTGGACATCCCCGGCTTCGTGGCGGCCATCGCCGCGGGCGAGTACCAGCAGGCCATCGACATCATCAAGCGCGACAGCCTCCTCCCGGCGATCTGCGGGCGCGTCTGTCCGCAGGAGAGCCAGTGCCAGGCCGAGTGCACCCTGACCAAGGCCCTGAAGGACGTCAATCAGGCGGTCTCGATCGGCCGTCTGGAGCGCTTTGCGGCGGACTGGGAGCGTACCCAGGGCATGAAGACGCCGGCGGTGAAGCCGTCGACGGGGCGTCGCGTGGCGGTGATCGGCAGCGGCCCGGCCAGCCTGGTGGTGGCCGCGGACGTCCGTCGCGAGGGCCACGCGGTGACCATCCTGGAGGCCTTCCACAAGCCCGGCGGCGTGATGATCTACGGCATTCCGGAGTTCCGTCTGCCGAAGCAGATTGTGCAGGTCGAGATCGACTCGCTCCTGGCCATGGGCGTCGAGCTGCGGACCAACTTCGTGGTCGGCCGGACGCGCCGGCTGCAGGACCTCCTCCAGGTCGACGGCTACGACGCCATCTTCGTCGGCACCGGCGCCGGCCTGCCGAAGTTCATGAGCATCCCCGGCGAGGAGTACGTCGGCGTCTTCTCCGCCAACGAGTACCTCACCCGCGTCAATCTGATGAAGGCCTACATGAAGGAATCCGGCACGCCGGTCCTGCCGGCCCGTCATGTCGTGGTCGTCGGCGGCGGCAACGTCGCCATGGACGCCGCGCGCACGGCGCTGCGTCTGGGCGCCGAGCGTGTCAGCATTGTCTACCGCCGCACCGAGGCGGAGATGCCGGCCCGCGTCGAGGAGGTCGGCCATGCCAAGGAGGAGGGCATCGAGTTCCGCCTCCTGCAGAACCCGACCCGCATCCTCGGCGACGAGCACGGCCGCGTCACCGGCATCGAGTGCCTGAAGTACGAACTGGGCGAGCCGGACGACAGCGGCCGGCGCCGGCCGGTGGCCATACCCGGCAGCGAATTCCTGCTCGAGGCCGATACGGTCATCGTCGCCATCGGCAACGGCTCGAATCCGCTCCTGACCTCGACCGCGCCGGACCTGAAGCTCAATAAGTGGGGCAACATCCTCATCGATCCCGACGGCAAGACCTCGATGGACCGCGTCTTCGCCGGCGGGGACATCGTCCTGGGTGCGGCCACCGTGATTCTGGCTATGGGGCAGGGCCGTCAGGCCGCGGTCTCGATCAACCGCATGCTGGCGGCGCTGCCCTGACCTGGATTCTTCGCGAAGTGCGGATGCTTCGCTCACAATCCACGTGCGCCGCACCTCGTTGCGGCGCACGTTTCGACGCGCGTCGCTGTGCGCCGCTTGCTCAAGGTCAGCCCTGAGCAAGAGGCCGCACGTGCCTCGCGTCGAAGCCCGAAGGGTGGCCTGTTCACGGGCCGCCGTGCG
>JAAYZO010000741.1 GCA_012514865.1 Lentisphaerota bacterium
ACCTGTTCCGGCTCTTCCGCGATCTGCGCGCTCGCCAGCCCGACCACCTCGACAGCGGCTGGGTCGTGGGCCACGTCTCCCTGATGGACAAGGCCGCCGTTGAAGCGGCCGAGAAGAAGGCCCAGGACGACGACGACGACGACGACATCGACCTCGGCGACGGCACCGGCACCAGCCTCTGAGCCGCACGGGCCCACTCGGGCGCCGGGAAACGGCGCCCGAGGATCCAACGCCCCCCTCGCTGAGACGCCGGCCGTGGACCGCCCCGAGCACCGTCCCACGGCGCCCGACACGTAGTTCCGCGGCGCCGCCCGTGGACCGCCCCGAGCGCCGTCCCACGGCGCCCGACACGTAGGTCCGCGGCGCCGCCCGTGGACCTCCCGCGGCGCCATCCCACGCTGCCCGACACGTAGGTCCGCGGCGACGACCGTGGACCGCCCCGAGCGCCGTCCCACGGCGCCCGACACGTAGGTCCGCGGCGACGACCGTGGACCGCCCCGAGCGCCGTCCCACGGCGCTCCCAGACCTGTCAGACCGGTCAGACGGGTCAGACCTGTCAGACCTGTCAGACGGGTCAGACCTGTCAGACGGGTCAGACCTGTCAGACGGATCAGACCTGTCAGACCGGTCAGACCGGTCAGACGGGTCAGACCTCCGGCGCGGCTTGCGGCCGGAGGGGCGGCGAGGCGCCCGGCCGTTGAGGCTGCCATGCCAGCGTGCGGAGTGCCGCAGGGGCACGGTGCCGGGCGCCCTCGGCGCCCGGGGAGTGCCCCCCTGTCCGGACCATGGCCCATGGTCCAGGATCCCCCAGTATCCCCGGTGTCCCCAGGGTCCCCGGTGTCCGGACCACGGGCCATGGTCCGCCCGACCGTCCACTGGTCGGGCGGGGCGCCGGGCGCCGGGCGTGGGCGGCTGTTCAGCCGCCGAAGATGGAGAGGATGATGCCGGCGGCCACGACCGAGCCGATCTGGCCGGCGACGTTGGCGCCGAGGGCATGCATCAGGAGGAAGTTGTGCGGGTCGGCCTCGAGGCCGAGCTTGTTCGAGACGCGGGCCGCCATCGGGAAGGCCGACACACCGGCCGAGCCGATCAGGGGGTTGACCGGGTTCTGGCGGCAGAAGACATTCATGATCTTGGCGAAGATCACCCCGCCGGCCGTGCCCAGGGCGAAGGCGAGCAGCCCGAGGATGATGATGCCCAGGGTGGTCATCTGCATGAAGCGCGCCGTGGACATCTGCATGCCGACGCCGAGGCCCAGGAAGATGGTGGCGATGTTCATCACCTCATTCTGCAGGGCCTTGGTGATGCGATCGGCGGCACCGGATTCCTTGACGAAGTTGCCGAAGGCGAAGCAGCCCATCAGGGGCACCGCGGTAGGCAGCAGGAGGATGCACATCCCCAGGACGATGAGGGGGAACAGCGTCTTCTCCAGCCGGCTGACCGGGCGCACCTGGCGCATGCGGATGCGGCGTTCCTCGGGGGTGGTCAGCAGGCGCATGATCGGCGGCTGGATCAGCGGCACCAGCGACATGTACGAGTAGGCCGCCACCGCGATCGAGCCCATGAGGTGCGGGGCGAACTTCGAGGCGACGTAGATCGAGGTCGGGCCGTCGGCGCCGCCGATGACCGCGATCGAGCAGGCTTCCTTGATGTTGAAGTCGACACCCGGGACGAGGTTGAGAGCGACGACGCCGAGGAGGGTCCCGAAGACGCCGAACTGCGCCGCGGCGCCGAGGATGGCCGTGCGCGGGCTGGCCAGGAGGGGCCCGAAGTCAGCCAGGGCCCCGATGCCCATGAAGATGACCAGCGGCAGGGCCTCATTGGCGATGCCGTAGGTGTAGATCAGGTTCAGCAGACCGTGGCCCTCGCCCATGCCCGCAAACGGCACATTCACCAGAATGGTGCCAAAGCCGATCGGGACCAGCAGCAGCGGCTCGAAGCCCTTGCCGGCACCGAGGTACAGCAACACCCCGCCGACGAGAATCATCACCAGGCGCTTCCAGCCGTCGCCGGTGAGGAAGTCGTACAGACCCATGGTGCGCACCACGCTGACCAGGCAGTGCGAGACCGACAGCTCGGCCGTGTCGCCCGACGACGGCACCGCCGACGCGACCGCGGCCGACGACGCCTCGCCGACGGCGACCGCCGAGGAGCCCTCGGCCGCCAGAGCCGACACCGTCAGACCGGCCACCAGGACCAGCAATCCCACCAGACACGCGCACCAGGCAAGCCTGCCGCAGAGGACCTTCATCCGAACCCTCCCCTTCACTGAATCTCCGCCAGGACCGAGTCGCCCTCGACCGAGTCGCCCGCCTTGACGCGGTAGCGAATCCGGCCGCTGTGCGCCGCCTTGACCTCGATCTGCATCTTCATCGCTTCCATCACCACGATCGGGTCGCCCTCGCGGACCTCGCGGTTGTCGTCCAGGACCAGGCGGATGATCGTCCCCGGCATCGGCGCCAGGGCCTTGTGGACCTCGCCGGGCGTGGCTGCCGCCGGTGCGGCCGATCCCGTCGCGGCGGCGGCGGTGCCGGTCGGCTTGACGCTGACCGTCCAGGTCGTGCCCTCGAGGGTGATCGCCAGGGTCCCGGCGGCCTTGTCGGGGACCGAGCGCACGGCGTACTCACGGCCGCCGACGTTGACGGTGTAGCTGCCGCGGCCGGCCGCCGGCGCCGGTGCGGCGGCGGGTGCCGCGGCGGGAGTCTCGGCGGGTGCGGTGAAGCTCATGGGGCCCTTGGCGCGGCTGCCGAAGAACTTCACGGCCACCTGCGGGAACATGGCGTAGGTCAGCACGTCCTCACGGCTGACCGTGCTCGTGCCGAGGGCCTTCTTCAGCTCCTCCTCGAGGCGCGGCATCTCGCGCGGCAGGGCCTCGGCCGGCCGCTCGGTGACCGGCGCCGACAGGCCGAGCTGCTTGAGGGCCTTGGCGACCAGCTCCGGATTCGGTGCCGCCGGGGTGCGGCCGTAGCGCCCGACCAGGAGGTCGCAGGACTCGCTGGTGAGCTTCTCATAGCGCCCGAAGATGACATTGAACACGGCCTGGGTACCGACGATCTGCGAGGTCGGCGTGACCAGGGGCGGGAAACCGAAGTCCTTCTGGACCTGCGCGATGTCGCTGAGCACGGCGTCGATCTTGCCGGACTGCTTCATGTCCTTGAGCTGACTCTCGAGGTTGGAGAGCATGCCGCCGGGGACCTGCGACACCAGGATGCGCGTGTCGGCACCCACGAACGACGACTCGAAGGCGCGGTACTTGCGACGGGCCTCGCGGAAGTAGGCCGCAATCTCGACCAGGAGCTTCAGGTCCAGACCGGCGTCCCACTCGGTGCCGCGCAGGATCTCGACCATGGTCTCGGTCGGCGAGTGGCTCGTGCCCATGGCCAGCGACGAGATGGTGGTATCGAGAGTCGCTGCGCCGGCCTCGACGGCCTTCAGCAGGGTCGCCACCGACATGCCCGTGGTGGCGTGCGAGTGCACCTGCACCGGCAGACCGGCGGCCTGCCGCAGGGCCTTGACCAGCTCGTGGGCGTCGTAGGGCTTCAGCAGCCCCGCCATATCCTTAATACAGATCGAGTCGGCCCCCATCTCGCGCAGCTCGCGCGCCAGGGCGACGTAGAGGTCCAGGGTGTGCACCGGCGTCACCGCGTAGCTGATCGCCGCCTGCGCGTGCTTGCCGGCCTTCTTCACCGCACGCATGCTCGGCGCCAGGTTGCGCGGGTCGTTCAGGGCGTCAAAGACCCTGAAGACATCGACGCCGTTGGCCGCGGCGCGCTCAACGAAGCTCTCCACGACGTCGTCGGCGTAGTGGCGGTAACCGAGGAGATTCTGGCCGCGCAGGAGCATCTGCTGGGGCGTCTGCGGCATCGCCTTCTTGAGCTGCCGGATGCGCTCCCAGGGATCCTCGTTCAGGAAACGCAGACACGAGTCAAACGTGGCACCGCCCCAGCTCTCCACGGACCAGAAGCCGACGCGGTCCATCAGCCCGGCCACGGGCAGCATGTCCGACGTCAGCATACGGGTGGCGAACAGGGACTGATGCGCGTCGCGGAGGGCCAGTTCGGTGATCTGCACACGGGCCACGGTCGTTTCCTCCCGCCCTGAATCAGGGCGTCACATCCTGCTCGGTGATGGCAACCGCAATGACCGCCGCCAGACGCTCGCGGTCGAGGTCGGAGAGAGTGCCGGCAGACACGGCCTGGCGGGCTTCATAGGCGCGGATGCACCGCGCCGCCAGGACGATACCGCCGATCATCAGGGCCAGGAAGGCGAACACCAGCGCCATCCCGACCGACATGATGGTCACAGCCTGAACGAGTAGCTCCATCGCGACGGCTCCAACAAGCAGCCCGCCTGAACACCCCCGGCGGCCACACACGAGACACGGGAACAGCACCGGCGACAGACGGGCAGGTCGGGAACTTTAGCCGCCATCGCGACACGATCAAGACCGCACCAGGCCGAAAAGCGCCGCCGGAACGCGCCGGCGCGTCAGGCGTGTCGCGCGCTGACGCCATGTCGACTGACTTGTCAGACTTGTCAGACTTGTCAGACTTGTCAGACTTGTCAGACTTGTCAGACTTGTCAGACTTGTCAGACTTGTCAGACTTGTCAGACTCCCTGGTTCCTTGGCCTGAGCC